>JACRGN010000056.1 GCA_016234205.1 Nitrospinota bacterium
TATTGGAAGTTCTTGAAGAAGAAGGACTAAATAATATAAAAGTCAAAAGAATCGGCATACCTGATAAATTCATTGAGCATGGCTCACAGTCAATCATAAGAGATAAATACCAGCTAACCCCATCAGCAATTGCCTCCACAATATCAGAATTCCTTAAAAATATTCAGCCACAAATTGACACAAATAATTCCGAAGAACAAAGACATTATTCAGCCACGAATTTACACAAATATTCACGAATTAGAAGAAGTTTTTAAAAAATTAGTGTTAATTCGTGTTCATTCGTGGCTAAAATGAAAAAAAAGCGGTTGGATAGTCTCCTAATAGAAAGGGGCATCATTCAGAGCCGTGAAAGGGCGAAGGGTCTTATACTATCAGGAGATGTAAGGGTCAATGGTAATCCTGTCAATAAGGCTGGCACACTAATAGATGAAGACGCAGAAATAGAGCTTAGAGGTAAAGATATACCCTATGTAAGCCGAGGCGGACTAAAACTTGAGAAGGCAATAAGGGAATTTAATATCAATGTAAAAGATAAGGTTGCAATAGATGTCGGTGCGTCAACAGGCGGTTTTACAGACTGCCTTCTTCAGAATGGCGTCAAAAAAGTATATGCAGTTGATGTAGGGTATGGTCAATTGGCATGGAAATTACGAAACGACCCAAGGGTTGTTGTTATAGAAAGAAAGAATATCCGATACATAAAACCCTCTGATATTCGACCTCCCCTTAATCCCCTCCTTGCAAAGGAGGGGAAGGGGGAGGTGATTGGGGAGCTTGCTGATATTGCAACTATAGATGTCTCCTTCATATCACTCAAATTAGTCCTGCCAGTTATTAAAAATTTATTAAAAGAAAAAAGCGAAATAATTGCACTCATAAAACCCCAATTTGAAGTAGGAAAAGGCGAAGTAGGAAAAGGCGGTATAGTCAGGGAGAAAGAAAAGCATGAGAAGGTAATTTCTGAGATAAAATCCTTTGCAATTGATTCAGGATTTAAGGTTTTAAATATAACAGAATCACCAATTGCTGGACAGAAAGGAAATGTGGAGTTTTTGATATATTTACAGAAATAATTAAACCATAAAAGACTTTACCACTGAAGGCACTGAATTTAAAATATTTTATTTCAGTATCCTCTGTGGTTATTTTCAGTGATTTCAGTGGTTAAGATTTAGAATAATTATTAAGTCTGTGTAAATCTGTGTCTATCTGTGGTTTCATGTATTTTTTAGGTTAAACCATCAGATATCCCTCTTACTAAATACACACCCGCAGTAATTCTGTCTTTTGAGTCCATACTCTTTACCTTTCTGGATACTTATCTTAAACCCCTCTTTCTTTTTAAAATCTGCCTCATAAAATTTCAGACCATACTGTTTTGCCAGTTCCAAACCAATTCTGTTTATTACAGATGCATTTTTGTGTGGGCTTGTGGTAAGGACAGTAGTGAAATATTCAAAATCATTCTCTTTTGCAAAAATGACAGCCCTCTCAAGCCTCATTCTGAAACATATCTCACACCTTCCCTCCCCCTCCCTGTCATCCTCATGCCCCTTTGTAAGCTCAAACCATCTTTCAGTGTCATATTCGGCAGAAATAAAAGGGAGTCCAATCTGGCTGGAAAATTTCCTCATCTCCTCAAGACGGAATAGATATTCATCTTCAGGATGAATATTCGGGTCGTAGAAATATGCAGTAAGCTCAAAATCCTTTTTTAGCAAATCTATTGCATGTGGTGAGCATGGTGCACAGCAAATATGAAGGAGTAGTCGTGGTTTTTGCATCTATACCTCATTGACAGTAGTTTGATAATTATTATATATTAAACTTACTATAAAGAATATAAGGAGAAAGGGAGAAAATGGAAAAAGGGAGAAAAAGCACCTTTTATTATTTTTCTCTCCCATTCCACTCTTTCCCCATTTCTCCTTGATTTTTTTTATTCCTGTGAAACCAAAAAACTGGTTTGAAAGCTTAAACTGTGCTATTGAAGGTATCCTCTATGTTGTAAAGCATGAGAGACACATGAGGTATCACTTTATAATTGCAGGTATTGTCCTCCTCATAAGCCTATTCTTAAATCTCTCAACATTTGAATTTGTCCTCCTTGCAGTATCAATCACATTTGTCCTCTTTGCTGAGGTTATAAATACAGCCTTTGAAGTGCTCACGGATATGATTACAACAGAATATAATCCCCTGATAAAGGCTGTTAAGGACATGGCAGCGGGCGGAGTCCTGATAGCCTCAATCGCAGCTGCAATTATGGGCTACTGGATACTCTCAAAGCATCTATTCCCGCCAATTAAACTCTCCCTCCTTTTAGTAAAGAGGTCATCAGAATTGATTGCTGTAATTTCCCTTATAATAGTAATAATCTTAGTTGTTATAATTAAAACAAGATTTGGGAAGGGGAAGCCTCTGCATGGAGGTCTCCCAAGCGGACATGCGGCACTATCTTTTTCAATATGGACTGCGTTATCACTCATTACATTAGACCCGCTTATTACAATACTTACATTTATAATGGCAGTTATGGTCAGCCACAGCAGATTGTTATTAGAGATTCATACAATAAAAGAGGTGATTGCAGGGGCAATGCTTGGTATACTTACTACTGTAGTGATATTTAAGATATTTGAGTAAAACTTCAGGTTAAGGCTGAGGCTAAGGTTGAGGAAATCTTGACCTTAACCTAAACCTCAACCTTTTATTTTGGGAGGCTTTCATGGATAGGAATCTTGCATTGGATGCTGTAAGGGTAACAGAGGCTGCGGCACTATCATCCGCCCGGCTTATGGGGAGAGGGGATGAAAAGGCGGCAGACCAGGCTGCAGTAAATGCCATGAGACAGGCATTTAATACTGTAAAAATCAGAGGCACAGTTGTAATCGGAGAGGGTGAAAGGGATGAGGCGCCAATGCTTTATATTGGAGAGAAGGTAGGGTCAGGTGACGGAGACGCCACTGAGGTTGATATTGCCCTTGACCCCCTTGAGGGAACCACAATTACAGCCAATGGCGGACCGAATGCCATATCAGTAATTGCAATGGGGCCTAAGGGGAGCTTCCTGCATGCACCTGATACCTATATGGAAAAGATTGCTGTAGGTCCAAAGGCAAAGGGGGTTATTGATTTGAACAAGACCCCGACAGAGAATCTAAAAGCTATATCAAAGGTTATGAATTGTTATGTAGAAGATTTGACAGTCATAATCCTTAATAGACCAAGGCATGAAAATCTCATAAAAGAGGTAAGGGCTTGCGGTGCAAGGATAAAGCTAATACCTGACGGTGATGTATCTGCTGCCATAGCTACAGCAATAGAAGGCTCAGGGATTGATGTCCTGATGGGCATCGGCGGTGCACCTGAGGGTGTCATTGCGGCAGCAGCCCTCCAGTGTGTCGGAGGCCATATGCAGGGGAGGCTTAAACCCCGTAATGACAGCGAAATTGAAAGGGCAGGGAAGATGGGAATCAAGGATATAAACAAGATATACTCAATTGATGAGCTCGCACATAAGGATAATGTAATGTTCGCTGCAACCGGTGTAACTGACGGGGACATGCTGAAGGGTGTAAGATTTTTCAGCGGCGGTGCCTCAACCCATTCTATAGTCATGAGATCAAAGACGAGAACCATCCGTTTTATTGAGGCTACGCATCACTTTAACTTTAAAACCGATTATGAATTCTGATTGACAAACATTACAATTCACCCTATATTGAAGTTATACTTTGAAACAAAAAAACCTGATAAGCTACAGAGGACACAGAGGTCACGGAGATAAATAAAAAAGATTAAGGAGAAAAGGAGAATATGGAGAGATGGAGAAAAGGTAAAATTAAATAATTTTTTTATTTCCCCCTTTTTCAAATTTTCCTATTTCTCCTTATTGTCTTCCTCAGTGCTCTCTGTGAACTCTGTGGCAAATTCTTATATTTTTTTATGTCAGAAAAAAATCTTGCCTTATTGACCTTCGGCTGCCAGATGAATAAATACGACTCGGAAAAAATTGTCGGTCTGCTGGAAAATTCTGGCATAAGATTAACAGACAATTTAGATACTGCAGATATAATTATTTTGAACACTTGCAGTATAAGGGAAAAGGCTGAGCACAAAGTTTATAGCCAGCTCGGCAGACTCACTCCGCTAAAAAAGAAGAATCCGAATTTAATCATAGGGGTCGGGGGATGCGTTGCCCAGATTCAGGGTAAAAAGATTCTTCAAAGGGCGCCGCAGGTTGATTTAGTATTTGGAACCCTAAACATAAATAAACTTCCAGGATTTATCAGAGAAATAGAAGAGACAAGTGCAAGAATATCAGATATTGATTCTAATTCCGATATAGATACAGATTCGGCAGCAATTAAACGGGAGGGGGCTGTCCAGGCATGGGTCAACATAATGCACGGCTGTGATAACTATTGTTCATACTGTGTTGTCCCCTACACAAGGGGAAGGGAAAAGAGCAGGACAAGAGAGTCAATCCTCACTGAGATAAGAGGGCTGTCAGAAAAAGGCTTTAAGGAGGTCACACTCCTTGGACAGAATGTAAACTCTTATGGCAGTGATTTGAGTGAAGGGATAGATTTTCCTGACCTCCTTTCTTTGATTGATAAAATAGAAGGCATTAAGAGAATAAGATTTATCACATCCCATCCAAAAGACCTGTCTGATAACCTTATAAAGGCAATGGCTGAACTGCCAAAGGTCTGCGAGTCTCTCCACCTGCCGATACAGTCAGGCTCTGACAGTATCTTGCAAAATATGAAGAGGGGTTACACATCAGGGGAGTATCTAAAAAATATTGATAAGGTTAAAGAGGCGATTCCAGAGATTTCATTGTCTTCCGATGTAATAGTAGGATTTCCAGGTGAGACAGATGAAGATTTTGAGAAGACAAGGGATATTATAAAAAGTGTCCGATACGATGGAATATTTTTATTCAAATATTCTCCGAGGCCCGAAACCCCTGCATCCGAATTCTCAAACCAGATACCAAATGATGTAAAACAGGCACGATTTGAAAATATAATGGAATTGCAGAAAGAAATAACTTTAAACAAAAATAAAAAATTGGAAGGTAAGATTGTTGAAATCCTGATTGAGGGAAATAATAAGAATGACAACAGCAAACTGACAGGAAGGACAAGGACAAATAAACTTGTGACAATCCCCACCGAGGGGGGATTTAAAAAAGAAGATTTAACAGGAAAATTAATTGATGTTAAAATAACAAGGGCAAATTTATATGGTCTTGAAGGAATAATAGTAGGCAGTAGGCAGTAGATAATAGTGGTTCTCTTTACTGCTTACTCCTTACTGCATACTGCTTACTTAAACAGAAGGGAGGTGAAAAAGATGCTTGAAATGAAAGTGGATGGATTAACATTAGACCCATTAACCAACATGCCTATCATCACACTTAAGGATGTATCAGGTAAAAAAGTGCTTCCTATATGGGTTGGCATATTTGAGGCGAATGCAATTGCACTTCAGATGGAAAAGGTTGCCACACCAAGACCAATGACCCATGACCTCATAAAAAACATAATTGATGGAATGGAGGCAAAGGTTAATCATATCGTTGTAAGCGATTTAAGAGACAATACATTCTACGCTACCATCTCTATGTCAATTAACAATCATGTGGTTAATATAGACTCCCGTCCCAGCGACGCCATAGCAGTGGCATTAAGGGTTGAAGCCCCCATATATGTAGCTGAAAAGGTCATAGACATGGCAAGGGGGATAGATATTAAAGATGATATAAATGATTCGGAGAAGTGGAGAAACTGGCTTGAGAATCTAAAGCCTGAGGATTTTGGCAGGGAAGTATGACCGCAGAAAATAAAAACCAGATAAAGGCACTTGTCATTGATGATGAGCCTTTCATAAAGAATATACTTACCATCCTTTTTGAGATGGAGGGATACAGTGTCCTGTCTTTTGACAGCGGATTGGATGCCTTTGAACAGGCGAAAAAGTCAAAATACGATATTATAATTTCCGATTATTTCCTGCCTCATATGGATGGAATTGAGCTGATACAAAAGGTAAAAGAATTACATCCATATATTGCCTCCATCCTGATTACAGGCGTCGGAGATGAACAGACTGTCATAGATGCCTTTACAAAAGGGCATGTCAATAGTTATATAACAAAGCCGTTTAATAATGAAGAAATAATAAGGATTGCACGGCTTGCTTTAAAGGAGCAGGAGATAAAGAAGAAGGAGGATAGTTTTCAGGAGGAATTAAAAGAAAAGATAAAAGAAGCAACAAAACAATTAAAGGAAAAGAATGAACTCCTTGAGAAGGGGGAGAAAGAGACAAAAAAACTTTATGATAAGCTTAAGGAAGAAGAGAGGCTCATCAAAAAGAAAAATATCTTACTTCAAAAGCTCTCTGTCACAGACGGACTGACAGGCCTTTACAATCACAGATACTTCCAAAGGAGGATAAAGGAGGAATTCATAAGGGCAAAGAGATATAACTTTCCCCTTTCGTGCCTGATGATTGACCTTGACGACTTCAAGATTTTAAACGACACCCATGGACATCAAGTTGGAGACAGGATATTGACTGAGTTCTCTATGATATTGAATAACTCAATAAGAGAGGTTGACATGGCTGCACGATACGGGGGGGAGGAATTTGTGGTCCTGCTGCCGCAGATAAATATTGATGGTGCTGCAATATTGGCTGAGAGATTCAGGATGGCAGTAGAGCTGCACAAATTTTTTGGCACCGATAAGCCATTCAATATAACTATAAGTATAGGCGTTTCAACATATCCTGCAGGTGATATAAAGACGGACGGAGACCTCTTAAAGGCAGCAGATACATCTCTTTACAGGGCAAAAAATACAGGAAAGAATCGTGTCGTTGTCCATACAATAATGGGAGAAAAGGCTGTAGGAGGCGGAGAAATCCTGACCATTGCAGAAAAGAGAAAGCTGCTCAGTGATATTACGATGCTGCTAAATAGAAATATCGGCATCAATGAACTATTAAAAGTATTTCTCAACAGGCTTAAGGAGTCATACGATATAAAACCTGATTCGGATATGCTGTATGCAATTATGTTGATAGCCAAAAACGGCGAGCCGTATAATTTTATAAGTACAGAGGTAAATGGTAACTATAAAGAAGAGATTTTAACAAATGCTAAAGAGGTGGTAAAAAGCAGGGAGATATATCTATTCCACTCAAAGGATAATGGAAAGGTTTTTAGTGCAATACCTATCATTACAGACCCCGGAACCAATGATGAAAATGTAATAGGTGTATTAAATATAAGCACGACCATAGAAGACAAGGACTTCATAAAAGATATTTCAAATATATTGTCAATAGCAATAAAGGGGGCAAAAAAACAGGAATGATGCAAGATGCAAGATGCAAGATGCAAGATATAAGATATAAGATTTATTTCTTGCTTCTTGTCTCTTGCCTCTTACCTCTTATCATAGTCTCTATCTCTGCACAAATCAGCGATGGAAAAGAAAATAAGTTTGATTTTCTTTACAATGAGGCAAGGAAAGACTACTACTCGCTGGTCAACTCAAAAGAATTGCAGAGTGAAAGAGCAAACTGGCTGAATTGCATCTTTAAATTTGAGTCTATCCACAAAAAGTTTCCCAAGAGCCATGTTGCAGATAAATCCCTCTTTACTGCCGCCCGACTCTACGCCGAGCTTTCAAATATATCCTCAGATGAAACTGACATTGAACATTCAATAAACCTGTTTAACAAGATTACAAAAGAATATCCTCACAGCAGCCTCGCCGACGATGCCCAATATATGATAGGTGAAATATACTATAAAAAAAATAATTACCCTCAAGCCTACTCATCTTACAATGCAGTCATTGACAACTATGCAAGCGGAGATATGGCACGGCAGGCAAAAAGCAAACTGTCAGAATTATCAAAGTTATATCAACCTCCAGATAATAAGTCACCAGTCACTGCACAGGGGGACAGGCTTTCAACTGTAAATGGCATCCGCTCCTGGTCAAGCCATGAATATACGAGGATTGTCATAGATGTGGACGGCAGTGTTATATATAAGCAGGAAAGGCTCAAAAATCCTGACAGACTGTTCATAGACATTCATAATTCTAAACTATCAACTGAGATTAAAGAGCCGATTTCCATCAATGACGGGCTCTTAAAAAGTGTAAGGGCAGGACAGAATCAGAAGGATGTAGTAAGGGTTGTCCTTGAACTGGACAGCATTAGTTCTTACAGTATCATCAATCTTAATAATCCATTCAGGATAGTTATTGATGTTGACGGCTCGCTTAAAAGAGAGGGTATAGGGGCAAGGGGCAAGGGGCAAGGGACAGAAGAAGAACATCAACGCATTCCTGAAAAGACAGAGCTTCCTCTCCTAAAAAGTATAAGCAAAATTGTAATTGACCCGGGGCATGGAGGAAAAGATTCAGGTGCAATAGGAAAACGCAGTTTGATGGAAAAGACAGTAGTCCTTGATATTGCAAAAAGATTAAAGGCTCTGATAGAAAAAAAGACCAATTATGAGGTTATATTGACAAGGGAGACAGATATATTCATACCACTTGAAGAGAGGACTGTAATCGCAAATATAAAAAAGGCAGATTTATTTATATCTATCCATGCGAATGCCAGCAAGAAAAGAAATGCAATGGGTATAGAAACATATTTTCAGGGTATTCCAAAGACCGATGAGGCGAGAGAGACGGCCGCAAGGGAAAATATGTCCGGCATAGACGATAGATATTCTGATGATGACAACATCCTGGAATTTATACTCGCAGACATGAGAACTACCCACAAGATAAATGAATCAAGCCAGCTTGCAGGGGTCATACAGGATTCATTGATCAAAGGCGTCAGTTCCAGATATGAAGATGTAAGGAACCTCGGCGTAAAACAGGCAATGTTCTATGTCCTCCATAAGGCTAAGATGCCGAGTATCCTTGTAGAGACCTCGTTTATAAGCAACCCGGAGGAGGAAAAGAGATTCAGAGACTATAGATACAGAGACCAGATAGCCAATTCCATATATGACGGTATAAAGGCATATGTAGAAAAAACAATGGTAGCCTATAGAACAGAATAGCCCATCCAATAAAAATCCTTTTATGAAAAGATTTAATAATATCTTATGGAAAGCATATCTCCTGATCATTAAATTAAAGAACAGAACTATATTTAACGAGCTTGCACATATTGCCATAATCCTTGAAGAAGAGATGTTTCCGAAACTACAGACAAAAGGGATAATGGAAATAACACTTGATATAACCAATGAGGGTATAAAAATTGAAGGATATGATTCAATCATACCTGTCTCTGATGAATTGCAGGTTTTTTTTAAAAGCCTCGGAATCACTCGTATAAAAACCGATACCATTATGGAATACAACCAACTGATAGATATACTGACTGATATATACGGATTAAACAGTTTTTTAGAAAAGGGTTACAGCTATGGATTTGACCCTCTTGGGATTAAGGAAAGGATAAAGCTATTATCAGAAGATGGCTATAAGGGGTATTGTGCAGTAACAAGATTACTGCCTGAAAAATGCACTCTGCTTATAAAATATGAATACTGTGAGCTAAATTTTTCAAAAACAACAAAAAATCTTAAAAATAAAAGCAAATTTAGAGACCACAGGGTCTTCTTTAAGAATGCAAGCCGTTATGGAATTGTCTGTGGTATAGCTTTTACAATTATTGGACTTATTACCCTCTATGTTCCATCATATATATCAGTTGCAATCTTTATCCTGATGGGAATTATTATTAGCATTGCAGTATTTCTTATATTCCAGACAATCGGTTCGCTGGAATACGATAAAGAGCACCTTATGAAAAAGTTAAAGGAGAAAGGGGGGAATGGAGAAAGAAAAGAATAAAAAGCTTATTAAGATTTCTCTCTTTATTGCCATTCTAATAACTATTGTCATAACCATCAAGATTTTAAGGCTTGACCAGTTTCTTGAAAAGGAGAGGCTTCAAAACTGGATTGGCAGTTTTGGGAGTGCAGGCCCAATTGCATATATAATATTGTTCTCTATTACCCCTTCCCTTTTCCTTCCGGGACTACCTGTAACAATTACGGGTGGTATTGTTTTTGGGCCTTTATGGGGGACAATTTACGCATCTATCGGCTCTACAATAGGGGCGTGCCTTGCATTTCTGATTGCGAGATATTTTGCAAGAAGCCAGATAGAGAGCCTCCTGACAGGAAGGCTCCAGAGCATAGATGATGGTGTAGAAAAAAAGGGCTGGATATTTGTTGCAATTACAAGGCTTATACCTCTATTCCCATTTAATCTCTTAAACTATGCCTTTGGACTTACAAAAATAAAATTCAGAGACTATGCCATAGCATCATGGATATTTATGCTCCCCGGAACGGCTGCCTATACTATATTAAGCAGTTCCTTACTTGATGCGATTCACGGGAGGGTTTCAAAGGAGTTGGTTATCGGTATTTTTCTTTTAATCGTCGTATTATCTATTCCCATTATTTACAGATTTCTTGGTAGTCGCAGGCTTTAGCCTGCGCAAAGATTATTTACGCAACCTAAAAGGTTGCGACTACCAGTAATTCAAGATATTATTAAATAACCAGCGGCTGAAATAAGGGCTGAGACTGGAAGGGTAACAAGCCATGACAGAAGTATCTCACTTATAATCTTTTTATCTATAGATTTCATACCTTTCCTGACACCGCAAGCCATTATTGCACTTGATGAAACATGGGTAGTTGATACAGGTAATCCTAAATGAGATGTAGAGCCTACCAATATGCCTGTAATGATATTAGATGTAAATCCTTCAACATGGTCAATTCTGGTAACTTTAAATGACAAGGTCTCGGTGGTTTTTAACCCATAGAGATAACCTCCAGTTGCCATAGCCAATGCCAGAAAAAAGAATACCCACCTATCTGCAAATAAACTGAAGGGGAGGATTATTGCCGCAATCTTTGGTGTATCATTTAATCCCCTCGTCATGCAAACAAAACCGCTTGACAGCCAGTGCATAGTATCAATGAGATTTAACCTCATAGTTGTAACTGAACTATTATCACACGCCTTCTCCTCATCTACAACAACCTTTGCCTCAGATATACCTGTAGATACTGCAGCAGCACTATCACAGCATGGAACTAATACCTTTTCCCTTGATTCAAGACAGAGACAGTAATTTACAGCTCTGTAAAGTGGTTTTTTCAATAATGGAAATAGAATAAATGTCAGAACAAAAGATAGTAATGGGCTTAAGAGGAGAGGCAGGAATATTTTATTCAATACAGAGCCCCACATGATGCCGTTCCATCCTATAGAGACAATACCTGCACCTGCTATACTGCCGACAATTGCATGGGTTGTAGATACAGGCATACCAATCCTTGATGCCATGATAACCCATCCTGATGCACCGGCTAAAACTGATAATATAAAATTTGCATTCTTGAATACATCATTTAAAACCAGACCATTTCCAAAGGTCTTTACCATATTCACTGAAAACATGGCTGACAACAATGAGCCGATTGCTGTCCAGAATGTCCCCCAGAGTACAGCCTTTTTGTAATCGGCTACACCGCTGCCTACAAGTGTGGCAATCCCTTTAGAAATATCATTTGAGCCGTTTGCATAGGAGAGGAAAATAATGAGGAAAAACAAGATTACAAATTCCATAAAAAAATAGGTCTTTCGTATTTAAGTTGAAATAGATATTTAACCACAGGCACGGAGACACAGAGGAAAACAATGAAAAGGAGAAAAAACAAAATAAATATGGCTAAGGAATCCATGAAAACAGGAAATAATATTCCTCTATTCATGCTTTCCTAAGAGGAAATTAATTTTTATTTTCCCTTTTTCCA
>JACRGN010000380.1 GCA_016234205.1 Nitrospinota bacterium
CTTCTGGCTGAATCCTACGAGGAGGGACAAGTCACACATATTATTGATTCTCCTCGGAACACCCTGTGTGTATTCCTGAATCTTCATTATAGCCTCTTTTGTGAATACATTTTTCTGCATCCCGGCGGTCTTCAAACGAAACATTATATACTTTGCAGTATCACTGAGATTCAATGGACCAATATGATATTTTATTGCAATCCTCTGGTCAAACTGCGGTATAGCGGCAATATGGTCTTTAAGCTCAGGCTGTCCGATAAGTATAAGTGTCAGTAAAAATCTATCATTTAATTGAAAATTTAGCAATAACCTTAATTCCTCGTATGTATCGGCATTATTTATCACCTGTGACTCATCAACTATAATTATAGTATCCCTCCCCTTTTTCATGTTTTCCAGCATAAACTCATTTAGTATCCGAAGGAGGTCTGATTTATGCTCTGCTGTCTTTCTTATCCCAAGCTGATAGATAATCTCCTTCAAAAAATCTATTGGAGGGAAGCTTGGATTTGCTATTATGCCAACCTCATAGGGACCGCCGGCAAGCTGTTGTATAAACGCCCTGCTCAGCATTGTCTTGCCGCATCCTACATCTCCGGTCAGCATCGCAGCCCCTTTTCTACCCTTCACTGCAAACATCATCCTCATGAGCGCCTCATCATGCTGGGAGAAATGACACATAAATCGGGGGTCGGGGACATTTTCAAAAGGAGACTCTTTCAGCCCCCAGTATTCATTATACATGCGTTAATAATATCATAAAAGAAATTTTTAGCCACGAACAAAAACTTAATAAGCCACAGAGACACAGAGGCACAGAGAAAGACAAAAGCAAAAAAGATTAAGGAGAAAAGGAGAAAATGGAGAGATGGAGAAAAGATAAAATAAAATATATTTTCCATTCCCCCTTCCTTAAATTTCCCAATTTCTCCTTATTATTTTCCTCCGTGTCTCCGTGCCTCTGTGGCAAATTTTTATAATTTCCTTGTATTCCTCTCAAATATAATCATTAGCCCGTCAAGTGTAAGAAAAGGATTAACCTCTTTTATAGTCAGGGACTCAGGGATAATTAACTCAGCAAGCCCCCCTGTGGCAACTACATTTACCTCCCTATCCAATTCTTTTCTCATCTCCTCCACAATCCTGTCAACAAGACCGGCATATCCATATATTGCCCCTGACTGCATACTGCTGATGGTATTTCGTCCTATAACAGTTGAAGGTTTAATCAATTCTATCTTTGGGAGTTTTGCAGCCCTTTCAAATAGCGCTTCCATTGATATGCCAATCCCTGGAGTTATAACCCCTCCCAAATATTCCCCCCCTTTTGACACTGCATCAAATGTAGTGGCAGTTCCAAAATCCACTATTATCAAGGGACCCCCGTATCTTTCATATCCTGCAATCGCATTAACTATCCTGTCAGCACCAACCTCTTTTGGGTTATCATATAAAATCGGTATGCCTGTCTTTATACCAGGACCAACAACAAGGGGTGAGGTATTAAAATATTTCTTTGAAAGGTTTTCTATTATTGGAAGGATCGGAGGGACAACACAGGAGACTATTATATCCTTTACAACATCAAATTTTAAATCCTTGATTGAAAAGAGCCCCCTCATTAATGCTGCATACTCATCCTCTGTCCTCTCCCTGTCTGTCTCTATTCTCCAGTGGATAATCAGTTTTTTCTTCTGATAGAGACCAAGCACAATATTTGTATTTCCAACATCAATAGCTAATAGCATACTTCACCTGCGGATATCCTTTTAAGAGAGCCGTTATTCTGTCTGAGCATAAGAGAGCCTTCACTATCTATCATCTCGGCTACACCCTCAAATACTTTATTCTCAGCACTCACCTTTATCCTTCGCCCAACGGTATCTGAAAGCTCTTTCCACTTTTTCATAACAGTCTCGCCCTCTTCAATAAATTTCTCATGCCAGCATTCAAAACTATTCAATAACTCCGCTATGAGTAGATTTCTGTCAACCCTCTTTCCTGTTTC
>JACRGN010000057.1 GCA_016234205.1 Nitrospinota bacterium
CTTCCTTTTGAGAATGATATTAATAGAATCATCACCATGGATCCCCATTTTAATCATCCCTCCCTTTCCTCTATTGCAAAGATAGAAAACCCAATTGGTGTTTGGAAAAGTGAGGGTAGCAATTGATAAAATAATTTAGCATTCCCTTCGCTCCCACGCAGACATGTTCCCAAAGGCTTATATCGTGGAGCATGGGAACAAGTAAAAATGTCATAATTCAAGACCCCCATTTTTATTACAAAAAGTGATATTTCAAGACCCCATGTTCCAATAAGAAAAGTCAAAAAGCAAGACCCTCATTTTTAGGAAGTAATAAATAGGCTTAATTCATATTTCAAGGTCTGACACCATTTTCTGTTCATTACAAAAAGTGATATTTCAAGACCCCATGCCTTCCTGCATCCTTCAAATGCCAATTCCCGAAGCCTGACCCCGCCATAATCCGAAGCCTTTTAATGGGTGACCCCATGTCCATTGTAAATTTATTTACAGTCCAATCATTACAAAAAGTGATATTTCAAGACCCCATGCCCCTGCCTGTTGTAGTATCCCCGAAATTTGGGATGAAACACAGCCTGTCCCCTTTTATTCTGTTTCATCAATTACTCTCTTAACAAAATCAATGTCAAGCTTCAAAACCTCTGCTATCCTCTCCGCTGATAGACTTAGCCCTTTTGCTAAATTAATTACATCTTCTCTCCTGCCTTTTTCCATCCCTTTTTCCATCCCTTTTTCCATCCCTTCTCTCCTGCCTTTTTCTATCCCTTCTTCTATCCCTTCCTTGTAAATGAAACTTTCTCTTATATCCACTTCTATTGGCATCTTCTTCACCTCCTCCTTTACAACTTCCTCTACCCTCCTTAATAACGAAAGATAGGTAAGTTTTATAATGTAATCTATCCTCTCCCTCTGCGGAAGATTGGATAACTTCTCAAGTATCCTCCTTATGATGATTTCAGGCTCTTCCATCCTGCATAATACCGCTAATATGTAATCCTCAGGTCTGTTACTCTCAAGCAATTCCATGCAATCTATCTCCCTTATATCCATTACCCTGTATCTGTATGTGAGATTGTCTGTCTTTATCTCGTCTAACATCCTTAATGGCTCTTTTCCTATATATAGCACTAACTGAATTGGCTCTTTTCCATATTTTCTGTATATAAGGTGATAATACTCAAGCATCCTCCATATCATTCCCTCCTCATTGCCTGATTGAAGCTCAAGCTGAAATATACTCCCATTCGGAAGCTCAACCAATAAACCCCGTTAGAAGTCTCCGTTGGAAGAATTTACGATTGCGATATAATCGGGTATTTATTCATTCAATAGCGGACTTCTAACGGGGTAAATCCGGCTCTCTTGATTTTATCTCAGGAAATTGAACATCAAGAAATATTCCATCCTCAAATCCTGTGAGCAGCTTTAAGAGCTTATGAGGAATTGTCTTCAAAAGCTCTTTTAAGGTCTTATCATATCTTTGCATAGAATATTATACCAGAAAATAGAAGGAAGATTTAAGGAAATTTTGAGGGAAATAAGGAATGCAAACATTGTGTCGGTGTGACTGGTTGGTTTTAAAAAAAAGGGGATGGAAAGTAGTTTGATTGTTTCCACGTTGTCATTCCCGCAATCTTTAAGCGGGAATCCAGAGTCTTTCTGGTTTCGCCCGCTATGTCAAGAAAATAGACCTGACCCTATGCCTTGTTTTTTCCCTATGCTCGCACTACCAATGGGTTCACTGAAAGTTTACTGGTTCGTTGCATATTTAAGGTCACCATTGGCAACATCATAATAGCTAATATGCGCCTTGTTATTTGAATCTATAGCTATGGATGTATCAGCTAAGCCCCAATTACCTGATATTGCCAAAGTAGCTGTAAGCCATAGTCCAGATATATTTGTAGCATATTTTAAATTGTCAGGGCTACTATAACTAATATGTACCTTGTTGTTTGAATCTACTTTAATAGAAGTAAAATATCCATTAGTATCTATGGTTGCTATATTCCACGAGCTTGATGTATTTGTAGTATATTTAAGAGCGCCGCTCGAGTTACTATTATAGCTAATGTGCGCTTTGTTGTTTGAGTCTATGGCAATCGATGAATATACTCCCTCACCCCATGTACTGCTATCTATCAGAGATGTAACCCATACGTCCGATACATTTGTGGCATACGCGAGTGTACCAAAAGCCATAGAACTACTACTATAGGCGAAGCAATAACTTATATGTACTTTGTTATTTGAGTCTAAAGCTATAGATGAATAATATCCCCATCTCCAGTTGTCGCTTAATGCTATTGTCGATGTGACCCATGAGCCTAATATATTCGTAGCATATTTGATAGCACTCATGGTACTATTATTATCGTAATAGCTGATATGTACCTTATTATTTGAATCTACAGCTATAGAAGGATACTCTCCAACATTTCCTGCGCTGTCTATAGTTGATATAATCCACGAGCCTGATGCATTTGTAACGTATTTAAGATCACCGTAGACAGATTCATAGTAAACAATGTGAACAATGTTATTTGAATCTATAGCTATAGAGGTGTATTTCATATTCGTATTTTCTATTACAGATGTAATCCATGAGCCTGATACATTCGTAGCATATTTGAGAGCATAGTTAGTTTTATCATAATAGCTAATATGTGTCTTGTTATTTGAATCAATGGCTATTGAGGAATATTCCCCCACATCTCCTGTGCTGTCTATGGAGCTAATTTTCCATTCACTTGGTGTCCCACTTGTTACCACCGATTAAGAACGGACCCATGGAGGTTGTTTTTGTGGACCCACCCAGGAATCTCATTTTTACGCCACGCGGCATAAATAAAAACAATCAAATCATGCAGTTAGGAGAAAAGCAAAATCAACAAAAACAATCATGGGTGGGTCAGTAAATCGGTGGTGCATGGGTCCGTTCTTAATCGGTGGTAACAGAAAAAGGCGAAAGAAAGCGAGAGACAGAAGAAAAATCGAGAGCAAGAGACCGAGAGAATTGAGAAAGAGAAAGCAGATAGGGAATACTACGAGCAAGCAGAAAAAAAGCTTAAATCTCTTAGTGATGAGGAGATAGAAAAGATTAAGAGGCTTGCAAGGGAGAGCTTACAGCCGGCAATTAGAGATATATCTACTCTTGTCAAGAGTAAAATGTATGAGATTGTTATGACTTTGGGACCTTAGCCTTATTGTTGTAACCTCTCAAATTATTTTGATCAAAATTCTCACATTAAATTGAACCTCAAATTTTGAACAGAGTAGGGACACCCTGTGTTCCCATTCATATAATCTCAGAGGATGCAATTCTTACATGCTCTGCCGAAACCATATGACATTTCTCAGTTGCTGCTGCAATGAGTGAGGTTTTTGCAAGGATATTTGCCCTTCGTAAGAGTCCTCCTGAACCTTGATGTATTGCAAGGATTGCCTCATCGGAGAAAAGCTGTTCTCTTATTCCTGCAATCTCAAGGTGGTGTTTGAGGTATTCTGACATATCTTTCGACTTTAGTCCTTCAAGATGGCTTCTTCCCACCACCCTTGATGACAGGGGTTTTGATGTATAATACATGAGTTTATCTATCAAGTTATTCTGCCCCGATAATATTATTGGCAATATAGGTTTTGAATCCATCTCAAACTGTCCTAATGTGTGCAGTTGTGCGAAGACCTCAAGTCTCATGAGTTGTGCCTCATCTATCACAAGCACAGGGATTTGTTTCTTCTGTGCAATCTCTGTAATAATCCCTCTTATAGTCTTAAGGAGCACTGCTATAGATAGACTTTTACATTCCACATCAAGCCCCATACATATCTGCCTCAATATTTCCAGGCAAGACCCTGTAGAGGCAACAACAGTGATAACTCTGTAGAGTGAGGGATGGAGTTTACTCACTCCGTATCTTAATGCAGTAGATTTCCCTGCCCCAACTTCACCTGTTATCACAGAGACTGCACCTATGCTTATGGCAAAAAGAAACCTCTCCGTAGCAGCCTTTAACCCTCCTGTCATGTATAGCTCCTCTGTCCTTATCTCCTGCGTAAAAGGTTCTTTAGTAAACCCAAAAACACTTTTATAGTTTGTCATCTTCCTCTCCTTCCTTCTCAAAGAGTTTTCCACCTTTATAAAGGTCTTCGGTTTTAATAGGTTCTCCACCTTGCCCATTATCTACTGGGATAATATCTGTAACCCCCTGCTGCCTCCTCACACGGCAGTTGACATTAACATTTAATAGGAGAAGCATCCCATAGGACTTATTGTTGTATAAGACCTCTATCCTTGATGGGTCATGCTCATGATAAAGCAATGTTACTGTCTTGCCTATAAGTTCCACAGGCGCCTCGTAAATCCTTCCAAGCAATGATACCGTCCTGTC
>JACRGN010000377.1 GCA_016234205.1 Nitrospinota bacterium
CTTAATAATAAGATTCGTGTGATACAGAGAAGGGCTTATGGTTTAAGAGATGAGGAATATCTTAGGTTAAAAATACTGACTTGTATGTTGCCGGAGATATAAAAATGCAAAAAATCACCTACACTCTTACGCGAAGACCCTCAGAGTTAGGGGATGTCGAGCAGGCGAGGATAAATTACAATAAGGCAGAGAGTCTGAGATTAAAGGTTCCTTAATTGAATTTAGTTATGCATACAATACTTGTTATTGATGATGAGAGGAGTATGAGGGAGTTTCTCTCCATTATGCTTGAGAAAGAGGGTTACAGTGTAGTAACCAAAGATAATGGTAATGATGCCCTTGAATTTATAAGTAAAAATAAATACGACCTCATAATTACAGATATTAAGATGCCAAAGATGAGTGGTATTGATATATTAAGGGAGTCTATGGCACTCCATCCAAATACGCCTGTAATAATGATTACTGCCTTTGCATCTACAGAGGTTGCTGTTGAGGCTATGAAGCTTGGTGCCTATGATTATATTACAAAACCATTTAATGTTGATGAGATAAAGATAATCATTAAAAATGCCATTGAGAAGAAGAGCCTCTTTGATGAGAATATATCTCTGAGGGAAGAACTAAAGGGACGCCATCAGTTTTTAAATATTGTCGGAAAGAGTGAAAGGATACAGAGGGTATTTGAACTTATTAAGAAGGTGGCTAATAGTAGAAGCACAGTATTAATTACAGGGGAGAGCGGGACAGGGAAAGAGCTTGTAGCAAGGGCAATCCATCATAACAGTGATAGAAAAGACAAACCCTTTGTATCCATAAGCTGTGGAGCCATTCCTGAGACCTTGCTTGAAAGCGAGCTATTCGGCCATCAGAAGGGTGCATTTACTGGTGCCGATTCTGATAAAAAGGGGTTATTTGAAGTTGCAGATGGAGGGACATTTTTTCTTGATGAGGTTAGCGAAGCCCCTCCTTCTATTCAGGCAAAGCTATTAAGGGTATTGCAGGAAAAGGAGTTTAAAAGGGTCGGTGGTGTGAAGGATATAAAGGTTGATGTGAGGGTTATTGCTGCCACAAATAAAAATTTACATAAGCTCATTGAGGATGGTAAATTCAGGGAAGACCTTTACTATCGGCTAAATGTAATTCCTATAGAGCTCCCGCCATTGCGAGAGAGGAGAGAAGATATACCATTACTTATAAATCATTTTATAAATAAGTATAATTTTATAAATAAAAAGGATATTAAAGGGATGACACTAAAAGCTATGGAGATACTTGAAAAATATATGTGGCGTGGGAATGTTAGAGAGCTTGAAAATATTATTGAAAGGGCAGTTACTTTAGAGGCAGATAATAATATCCAGCCTGACAGCCTCCCTGATGAGATAAGAACTTATAGAGTTGAACATCTTAAGACAATTTCAGAAATTCCATCAGAAGGGGTAAATTTAGAGGATTATATAAGTAAGGTAGAAAAGGATATTATTATAAATGCACTTGAAAAAACAGGGTGGGTAAAGAAAAAGGCAGCAGAATTATTGAATATGTCATTCAGGTCTTTCAGGTATAAACTGCAGAAATATGATATTGAAAAGGAGTGACAAATGAAAGTTACAAGTTACAAATTACAAGTTACAAATTGTAAATTTTACATCTTACGCATCGTATATTTTATTTCTTGTTTTTTATTTTTTCCCGACCATGCTGTTGCTAATCCTTTGGATTTGGCAAAGCCGCCATCATCCAGTCCCCAGCCACAAGTCCCAACCCAGCAGAAACTAAAGATAGGCTGTATATTACCCCTTTCAGGTGAGGGGGCGGCCATTGGACAGAGGGTTTTAGAAGGAATTCAACTTGCATTTAATTCATTTAATATAACCGAAATTTCCATGAAGGGGGATTTACCGGCATTGCAGCTTGTCATAAAAGATTCAGGAGGTGAGGTAAATGCTGTAAATTTATTAGAGAGTCTTGCTAAAGAGGAGGATGTGGTCGCAATAATAGGTCCCATCTTTAGTAAGACTGTTATTGCCTCTGCAAAAGTAGCTGATAAATATAAGCTCCCAATATTTTCACCAACTGCATCATCAAAAAATATAAGCGGAATCAGCCCTTATATATTTAGAAACAGCCTCACAAACCAGATTCAGGGAAAGGCAATTGCATATTATTCTGTCAATCACCTTAATCTTAGAAAGTTTGCAGTACTTTATCAGAGAGACCAATACGGGATTGAATTAAAGACTGCCTTTGAAGATGAAATAAAATCCTTTGGAGGCGAGATTATATTCAGTGAGCCATTTGACCCTGACCAGAATGATTTTGAACCGCAGATAGCTGCTATTGGAGGGATAAAGGATTCAGATTTAAGAAAATTAACAGATGCAGGCAAGCCCCTGAATGATTCTATCAGGGGCAAACCAAAGCCTGAATTAAAGTATGAGGCTATATTTATCCCGGGGACTGCTGACAGGGCAGGGCTAATTCTCCCCGAACTTGTATACTATAATATATCAGATATTCCAATACTGGGCGGAAACGGGCTGAACTCTCTTGACCTAATAAGGATAGGAGGCAAATATGCAGAGGGTGTAATCTTCGCTGACGGTTTTTTCCCATCTTCTGAAAATCTAATTGTAAAGGAGTTTGTGGAGAGATATAGAATGTTCTACAATAAAGAGCCTGATATACATAATGCAAATTCCTATGATGCTGCACGAATTTTACTGGAGATAATAAAAAACGGTGCAAAGAATAGGGAGGATGTAAAAAACGGGCTCCTTAACTTGAAAGAGTTTAATGGAGTATCGGGGATTACTACTGTTCAATCTTCAGGAGATTCTGAGAAGACACTATATTTTTTGACAGTAAAACACGGGAAGATTGTTGAAATGAAGTAAGAAATAATAAATCTAATGAAACCACAGATGAACACAGATTTTAAAGCCGTAAATCCTTTTTTTCTGTGTAAATCTGTGTCCAAATATCATAGTCCCATCGTATCAGTTTTTGCCCCTCCGTCTGAAAATTCAGTCGGCTCTGTCCCTTCAATGAAGCACTCAAGTGCCATATCGGTTGTTTCAGGTGTGGCAAGGAGGCCTGTCTTCTTGTCTATTTTTGTCCAAACTACACCTTCTGGAATCTGAAAGTTTTTTACAGGCATCCCCTTCAAAACCTTTTCCATAAACCTGACCCAGATAGGATTTGCAGCCCTTGCACCTGTCTCGTTTTTACCAATAGGCTCATCTTTATCCATACCGACCCACACACCGGCAATCAGGTCAGGTGTGTATCCTAAAAACCATGCATCCATATAATTATTTGTAGTTCCTGTCTTCCCTGCAACAGGCCTTCCGAGTGCCTTTGCCCTCCAGCCTGTCCCCTCCTGAACAACGCTCTGGAGTATATTCGTAGTAATATATGCCAGCTCCTCGCTTATCACCCTTTCCTCTCGCGGTTTATTCTCCTCAAGGAGATTTCCATCTTTATCAGTTATAGACTTTATTGCCATTGGTTCGGTCTTTATTCCTCTGTTTGTAAATACACCATAGGCTGATGTCAGTTCATTCAGTGTTACTACTGATGTCCCAAGTGCCATAGATAGGTCGGGGGTAAGATAACTCTTTATGCCTAATCTCCTTGCATATTCAAGAACATGCTTAATACCCATGCTCTGAAGCAGTTTAACAGTTATAACATTCCTTGAATGGGTGAGTGCAGTCCGCAGGTTTGTCGGGCCATAAAATTTTTCTTCAAAATTTGCAGGCTTCCAGTTCTCCTCATCCTTCTCCTCAAATATGACAGGGGAATCAATAAAGATACTCGCAGGTGTAAATCCCTTTTCAAACGATGCTGAATATACTATAGGCTTAAATGATGAACCCGGCTGTCTCTGTGCCTGTATCGCCCTGTTAAATTTACTTTTATCAAAGTCATAGCCTCCGACCATTGCCCTCATAAAACCAGTTGCAGGCTCTATACATAAAAGCGCACCCTGGACAACAGGCTCCTGTTCAAGTGCAAATTTTAAATTCCCCTTCTTATCTTTTTCTTCCAATATCTTTACATCAACTACATCCCCTACCTTTAAAATATCTTTTGCATCTTTCATCTTCCCGAAGGATAGGGCATCAACAGAGGGGTCATACTTATGAGCCCATTCCATATCCTGAACATAGATATAGCCCCTATTTTCCTTAGTAAATACAAGAACCTTTTCAGGTATTGCTTCCGTAACCACACCAAGTGCCCTGTTTTCATTTTTTTCTCTGCCCTCAGGAAAATTTTTTAGCTCAATCTCATTTACCTTTCTCCAATCTATATACTGCCCAAGAGGTTTTACATAGCCGAGAGGTCCCCTGTATCCGAGTCTCTTGTCAATCTCCCTTAACCCTTCTTTTACTGCGGATTCTGCCGCCTCCTGAAACTCAATCTTCAATGTTGTATAGACCTTTAGTCCTCCTTTATATAGTCCCGAACTCCCATATTTATCTTCAACATACTGGCGGATATATTCTGCAAAATATGGTGCGAGGTTCTTTCTGTCCTGCCTGTCCTTTAATTTAAAATCCGAATTTGAGGCATTTTCAGCCTCCTCGTGTGTAATATAGCCGAGGGATTCCATCCTTCTTAAAATATGATTACGCCTATTCTTTGCCCTCTCAGGGGAAAAATATGGCGAGTATAGTTTCGGCGCCCTCGGTAGCCCTGCAATCATGGCTATTTCGGGGAGGGTAAGCTCATGGACATGCCTTCCAAAATAAACCAATGCCGCTGCCTCTACGCCATAAGCACTGTGACCGTAATATATCTGGTTGAGATATATCTCCAGTATTTCATCCTTTGAAAAATTCTTTTCAATCCTTACGGCGAGTATAGCCTCCCTTATTTTTCTAAACAGAGTCCTTTCGGGTGTCAGGAACATTGTCTTAGTAATCTGCTGTGTTATAGTGCTTCCACCTTCTACCACACCGCCAGCCTTTATATTGCTCCACAATGCCCCGGCTATTCTCTTAAAATTGAATCCTTTGTGTTTATAAAACTGGTCATCCTCTACAGCAAGTGTTGCAAGCTTCATTATGGATGGTATGTTATTTAAAGGGAGGAGCACCCTCCTCTCAATATAAAATTCTGATATTAATTTATTACCATCATCATATACCTCAGTTATCAGATTGGGCTTATAGTTTTTCAGGGTTAAAACATCGGGAAGGTCTTCATAAGCCTTTGTGTAAACGATAAATGCAATAGCAGTAATAAAAATACCCGAGAGAAAAAACAGAGGAAGAATAATATAAAGTGCTACCTTTTTAAAACCCCACCCCTGATGCTTCATCCTGCGTTTTAATATTTGTCTCTTTGACATATCTTGATGTAATGAAATTATACAGCAACCACGGATGAACACGGATGAACACAGATAAAAAAAAGCGGAAAAAAATAATTTTCTTAGGTTTTTTATTTTCTCAATCTTCCTAATCTGTGTTTATCTGTGTCTATCTGTGGTTAAAAATCTTTCTTTTTTGTTCTCAGTCCTTTGATACTACTTTATCAAGTAAAATCTCTGCTATGGCGTCCTTTGACATTAATGGTATATCATCAAGATTGCCTTTTCTGTCAATGATAGTAACTTTGTTTTGGTCGCTCCCAAATCCATTCACATTGTTTGCCACAATAAAATCAAGATTTTTTTCCTTTAATTTCTCCTTTGCATTTTTTATTATGTTATCCGTCTCAAGTGCAAAACCTACAATAATAGGATTGCGGATTGCGGATTGCGGATTGCGGAGTTTAGAAGTAATTTCTGATAATATGTCAGGATTCTTTTTAAATTTGACAGTAATACCTTCAGTGTCCTCCTTCTTTATCTTTCTATCAGAATACTTTTGGGGTGTCCAATCACTTACAGCCGCTGTCATGATTATTACATCTGCCTTTTCAACTTCCTTTAATATCTCCCTTCTCATATCAGAAGCACTTTTTATAGATATGAATCTCACACCTGACGGCACAGGAAGGCTGGTTGGGCCACTTATCAATATTACATTCGCCCCTCTCCCCCTTGCAGCACTTGCAACTGCATAGCCCATCTTACCTGACGATAAATTTGATATGAACCTAACAGGGTCAATCGCTTCGTGTGTAGTACCTGCAGTTACTAAGACAGTCTTGCCTTCTAATCCCATCTTTCTCCCCCCTTTAGCAAAGGGGGACATGGGGGGATTTGATAACAATTCCTTAGCCCTTGATAAAATAATATCTAACTCAGCAAGTCTCCCCTCTCCTTTATCTCCACAGGCTAATTCCCCGAATCCCGGTTCAACAAAATTTATATTAAATCCCTTTAATTTTTTTATATTCTCCTGCACTACAGGATTAGCATACATATTATTATTCATTGCAGGGGCAATAAGGACAGGTGATGTAACCGATAAATAGAATGTTGAAAGAAGGTCGTCTGCAATGCCATTTGCAAACTTTCCGATTATATTAGCCGTAGCAGGAGCCACAATAAACAAGTCACACATCTTTGCTAAATCAATATGGGGCATAGAAATTGAAGATTGAAGATTGAAGATTGAAGAATCTACAAACATCTCAGAATAGACACGATTTCCTGAA
>JACRGN010000379.1 GCA_016234205.1 Nitrospinota bacterium
GACGGAGTATTTTCTATCGGCTTGCTGCTTAGACGGTTTTTAAAATGCCTGCAAATGGGCTAATCAAGTGGTACGCTAATGTCTATGTCTATTTTTCGGGAATTAAACATACAGGAGTTCCCCCAGAAATAAAGCTGCAAAATACATAACTGATTGAAACAAAAGAAGGAATAGGGAATAAGAAGTGGTCGATAATGATTTTCAAAAAATGGGGGAACTTTTTGCAGGCAATTGAGTAAAGGTAACCTCCTCTGGTATAACCTTATAAGCAATTGAAAAAAAAGGATTACACCAGGGAGGTTATATGGATTATAGCAGAATTGCGAGGAAATTGAGGGAGAAGATAGGGAAATTTTCGGTCGATGACTCGTAGAGGGGAAGTTTCAGAGGGATTGCCGAAAGTTGCACAGAGATTTGTCAGCGAGATGGTCTACGGGATACAGGCAAGCCAGTCAGTAGTATTAACAAAAATAGCAAGGACACTGGTCGATGACTCGTAGAGAGGAAGGGGTATCAGTAAAGAAAGTAGAGGAGCGTTTATCCCGCCAGTTAGGACGTAAAGGCTTAGGCAGAATGTTACAGGAAAATATCTTGAAGCTTGCCTCTCTATGAGTCGTAGACTGGGAGAATAGGCAAGGACACGCTGCTGATACTGGATCCCAGTGATGTGAGGAAGAAATATGCAAAGAAGATGCAGGAGCTTGCGAAGGTGCACGACGGCAGTGAAGATGAAATTGGCAATGGCTACTGGATATGTAACGTAGTGGCAACAGAACGCAGAGGGGAAGGGATGATTCCTTTAGCAGTTAAACTATACTCAACTGAAGCGCCGGAACATGTAAGTGAAAACGATGAGATACTGGAAGTAATTGAAATGGTCTCAGCGTCAACAAATAGAAAAGGGATATGGGTAATGGATCGTGGCGGAGACAGGAAGAATTTCATTCATCCGCTATTGAAAAATGAGTGTAGATTTTTAGTGCGGTTAGTAGGGAATCGGCATTTAATTTATAAGAATCGAAAAGAATTAGCGTGGGATATTGCACAAAAATGTCCATGTCTTTACAGAGAGACAATAGTGAGGGTTGAAGATGGCAAAGAGAAGGTGTATCAATTAGACTTTGGGTACAGGAAAGTATATCTGCCAGAAAGAGAGGAGTCTTTGTGGTTATTGGTAGTGCACGGATTTGGGAAGGAGCCCATGATGCTGCTGACGACAGAGCCTTTAAGAAAGAACCGCAAGGTATTATGGCGAATAATAGAATCCTACATCAGACGTTGGACTATAGAGGAGACGATACGGTTTATCAAGCAGAGTTATGAGGTAGAGGATGTTCGTGTATTAGGATACAGAAGCCTTCAGAATCTGATGCCGTTAGTGTTAGCAGCATCATATTTTGCATCAGTGATATTGGATACAGAGTCTAAGCTCAAGGTGGCAGCAGGGTATGTCTTGAGAGCGGCAAAGAGATTATTTGGGGTACCGGATTTTCATTATTATGCAATAGCCGATGGTCTGACAAGCATATTCATGCGGTATCCGGGCAGAGTTGTATTTACTCCGCTCTACGAGTCATCGACCAAGAATCTCGGATCAGATGATAATGTTTATAGGTGGCACCTGAGTCTAAAAAATTGGGGGAACTCCACCATTTTTTTGTCTTGACAATGGGGAGGGGTTTATCTTATGGTTTAAGCATTTATGGTGGGGCTAAAAGCGCAAGTGATATTTACAGTAATATAAATAAGTTAGGATGGATAACGCAAACAGGTCAATTAACCTTAGGTACCGAATTATTTAGAAAGCCGCTAACTAAAGCTAAATTAATCTATAGTGGATTTAAAATTGGTTCTGATATCTCTAAGCTAATAAACGATCTATTTTGAATTAGTATTTGACAAAAAAATTTAGAGAGGTTTTATCTTGAACTTCAAAAAAATTTTCATAATATCTCTGTTCTTTATTTTGACTTTGGTCGTCATACAACGGGTTTCTGCTGCTACAGTTACCTACACCTACGACAATCTTAACCGCATCACAAGTGTAGATTATGGAAATGGAAATATTGAGGAATATACTTATGATGAAGCAGGAAACAGGCTGACTTTAACAGTTACTGTTAATGATTCAGACTAGGATGGGTTACCTGATTCATGGGAAACAACAAACTTTGGAAACCTTACAACAGCCAATGGTACAACAGACTATGATAGTGACGGTCTTCTTGATAAAGATGAGTATTCCAACAATACAAATCCAAAGAGTTCTGATACAGATGGCGACAGCATGTCTGATGGATGGGAGGTTGCAAACAATCTTAATCCATTAATTAATGATTCAGGCTTGGACCCTGATGGAGACGGCTATTCCAATCTTAGGAGTATCAGGGAGGAAGCGACCCGAATAATCCTAATAGCATACCTAATCAACCGCCTGTAGCAAATGCAGGAGCTGACAGGAATGTGAAGGTTTCAACAGAGGTAATTCTTGATGGAAGCGACAGCTATGACCCTGAAGGATGGACGATAACATTTCTGTGGACATTTACAGGTGTTCCTGCAGGAAGCAGTATGACAGATACATCTCTTTCAGATACAACAAGCGCTAAACCAACATTTACGCCTGATGTGGAAGGCATATACACACTTAACTTAACAGTCAGTGACGGAGCATTTATATCTGTAGATGAGGGATCAATAAATGCATTTTCTCCAAATGTGCCTCCAAATGCTGATGCAGGGAAGGACCAGAATGCACTTACTGGAAGCATGGTATATCTTGACGGCAGTAAGAGCAATGATTCTGACAACAGCCCTCAGCCTTTGTCATATTCATGGAGCTTTGTTGCTCTTCCTTTAGGGAGTATGTTAACTGATGATAGTATAACTGGTAAATATCAGGCAAATGCAGGCTTTACGCCTGATGTAGATGGAATGTATGAATCAAGGCTTACAGTTAGCGATGGTGTCTTAACATCTGAGGATACAGTACAGGTTATAGCAAGCACATCAAATGTAGCGCCGAATGCTGATGCAGGAGAGGATACAACTATCCCATTAGGGGACACCGCAGTATTTAATGCCTCAGCAAGTAATGACCCTGACAATGGTCCTCAACCATTAACATATAACTGGAGTTTTGTTGCAGTGCCGACTGGAAGCAGTATAAACAATAGCAGTCTTACAAATGCAAACACTGTGTCGCCGTCATTTCTACCTGATTTAACAGGCACCTATGTATTAGAGCTTATGGTAAGTGATGGGCAGAAGGCAGACTTAGACAATGTAGCGATAACGGTGCTTCCTCTTACAGGTGATATAAACAAAGACGGTATTATTGACATCAGCGATGTAATGCTGGAATTAAGAATAACTCTGCAATTAGACCCTATTCAGCCCTGTTCAGACATAAACAATGACGGCATAGTGGATATTTCAGATGTGATGTTGACATTACGGATGGCGCTGGGGCTGGACCCGCTTAAGCA
>JACRGN010000387.1 GCA_016234205.1 Nitrospinota bacterium
GAACTGGCTGGCGCGGTGGTGTACCGAATGGCGGACTTGAGATTATTGATGGTCTGCTCCATGAGTTTCAGTTTTTCCAATACAACCTTATGGTCATTGGATAAAATTTCAGTCGGTCTGCTCATTTTTATTTCCTCCTTATAAATTGTTAAATGTAATTTTAATATATATAAATGAGATATTCCTTACTATGATTTTTGTCATAAATATAAAATTTCAGTTCTTTGACAATAAAATAGAGAGTTTGATACTATATAATCTAAGAAATAGTTTTAAAATTTAAAGGGGAGGTAAATTAACAAATGCCGATTTATGAATATGTATGTGATAAGTGTGGTCATGAATTTGAAATAAGCCAGAGGATAGCTGACAAACCGCTCAAGAAATGTAAAGAGTGCGGAGGGAAACTCCATAAAAAGATATCCAATACATCCTTTGTCCTTAAAGGAACAGGGTGGTATAAAACAGATTACGCAGGCAAATCTACAAAGGAGGGTAAGAAAGAAGAAAAGAAATCAAAAACCACAGAGAAGTTATCTGAAAAGGTATCAAAGAACACAGCCAAGTAAATGTATTAGAGATTATAAAATTTACCGCAGAGTTGCAAAGGTCGCAAAGAAAAGAAAGGAGAAATGGGGAAGCTTGTCCCCGCAGGATTTAAGCGGGGAATGGAGAAACGGAGAAAGAAAAAAATGGTTCTATCTCAAAATGAGTGGGTATTTTACAAACCACGAAGCACACGAAGGACACGAAGATTTAAAGAATTTTTTCGTGTGCTTCGTGTGCTTCGTGGTAAATTTTTAGAAAAGTCTCTCTATCAATTTTACGAAGGTAGGATTGGCAAAGGTGAGGGTGATAAGTGCAATAGCTATGAAGATATTTAACTTAAAGTTAAGGCTCTTAAATCTCTCATTCATCTCCTTCTCAAGGCTCTTGAACTTCTCATCAACTACATTAAATCTCTTCTCAAAAAGCTCCCTTGTTACAAGCTCCTTCTTTAAATCCTCCCTTACTTCTATCTTTATATGCTCCTTCTTCTCTACTATAGACTCCCGCGCCTTCTCATCTATAGCCTCTATGGCTGACTCCATTGCCCTCGCAAATTTCTTTGCCTTCTCTCTTTCCCCTAATGCCTCCTCTAATAACTCAAATGCCTCATGCGGTAATGTATATACTGCCATATTAACCTCCTATTCGTATAGGGTAAAGATAACAGAATATCAGTAGGATGTCAAAAACAAAAACAACTCCCCTTTTATTCCCCCTCTTTTAAAAAGAGGGGGGTGGGGGGATTTTTCAATCATTACAAAAAGTGATATTTCAAGACCCCATGTCCCCTATCTCAAGCCTCGAAATGCCTACCGCGTAGATAATAAGAGAAAGGATTGTGATGAGAAGACCGATTTTGCAGCCTGTTGGGGTTAGGTCTTTGTCCATTGGTCTGTATTACCGAAATATGAGATTCACCTTTACATCGGTCAGCAGAGACGGTTGTGTCTCCGTAACCGGTATCAATGAAGTTGGAGGTATTGTAATTGTTGTTGCAATTGTATCCGGTATAACACCAATATCTGTTGTAAATGCAGACGAATACCCAGCTTGACCAGTTTGAGCTTGCCTATGAGCCTCCTCATCACGAGGACTTGCCTCTGTCATTGGGTTGTATGTTAGTGTGGCTGTTTCACTATCCTTTTCTTCTTTGGCGGCGTCTATGGTTTTGGCGTCTCTGGCGGCGTCCTTGGCGTCCTTGGCATCATCCTTGTGCGCAAAATCTCCGTCTCTGCCGGTATCCGGGGCGTCTTTCTTGTCCTCGACCTCCTTTTTATCCTTCTTCACGTGCTCCTTGTCGTCTTTGGCGTCCTTGTCATCTTCCGTATTCTCATTCTTGACCTCCTTCATTTCCTTTGGCTTTTCTTTTACTTCTGTGTCCTTTGTATGAACTGCCAATTCTATGCCTGTCGCAAGTCTTGGAGGCGAAGGAGGCGCATCGAATTGGACTACAAATGTAACCTGACCTGCGCTGACATTTACAATCCTTTCAGGCACATTTGGATTGACAACAAAACCCTGCCCTTCTCTGAAGATAACCCCTGTTATGCCTTTGTCAAAGAAGACAAAAAAATCTGTCCCCCTTACTCCTGCTATTGCCGTCGGTGTGTTGATATTAAATGTAGATTCTCCAAATCCTACCGGGATTATACCCCCCCTCGCTTTTGATACTACTGCCCTTACTTTTCCCCTGAATAAGCCTAATACCCCTTTACTCCTGCTGTTGTCAGGGTTAAAGACATATTCATCGAGCTTCATTCGTGTTTCAGGGGCAAGTCTTATTGTAGTGTCATCCTTGAATGTAATCTCTGCCTTTCCGTCGCTCTTTGTGCGAACTATATCACCCATTGCCGCATCATCCCCTGTTTTGACCGGTGAAGCAGCAGTTGCGCCTGCCTTAAGTATGTCAACCCTCCCTTCCACCTTGCTAAATGCCCCAACCATTTCGGCAAAAGAGAAGATTGGAAAGAGCCATGTAAGAAGGATTGAGATTATAATGATTTTGGGTAAAAATTTATTTTGCATAAACACCTCCTCTTAAAATTTCCAATTCCCAATTTCTAATTTCCAATAAATGTCTAATTCCTAAATTGGAAATTAGGAATTTAGAATTTATACTCTATTCCCAATGTTGCCATATTCTTGTTGTATGTATAGACCGATATGTTTGAATCGTCCTGTATGTATACATATTGCATCTTAATATCCATATCCTCATAAACCCTGTAGGTTAGCATCATACTCAGGTTATATGTCCTGTCATCCCTCTTTTTCTTAAATGAGGTATGGGTATTGTCAAAGCCCTGTGTATATACCTCACCGCCTATGTTGAGGTTTAACTCCCCTGACCCCTCTTTAAAAAAGAGTGGAACAGACAATGGATAAAGGAGAGAGAGTCCTGCCTTATTGCCTGTGTATTTCCAGTTCATCCCGACTGTGTCTTCCCTGTCATATTCGTATCTTAAGTTTAGAAAACCTTTATTCCCGGACAGGAGATAGAACCATGAGACGCCTCCATTGTAGTTAATGCCATCCCTGTCCTCATTGGAATTTACCGGGGCTTTCAGATAATGTTTGTTCTGGTATCTTAATGATGTCTGGATAAACTGTGTTTTGTTTATAATAAAGTTATAAAGCGGGGATAGGGTAAGTGTCTCGAGGTATTTGTTATTATCAACGAGGGTGTAATTCCAGCCTGCCAAAAGGGTTATCGAGCCTCTCTTTAGATTATAGTTAGGGGCTAATGTAATGGAATGGCTCTGAACATCGTAGTTCTTGAGACGATTATGGATATTGCCGAAGAATGAGTATTGAGCCTTAATGGAATAAGGCTCTATCAGTTTCGGCACATACTCACCCCTTAATATGGCTATGCCGAGGCTGTCGGATTCGCCTGCAATATCTCC
>JACRGN010000378.1 GCA_016234205.1 Nitrospinota bacterium
AGAAATATAAAGATGCAATTAAAGAGTACAGAAGGCTCTTAGACGAAGTTGATATGCACGACAGGGAGGCGAGGGGCAGGCTGGTTCAGCTTTATTTGCAGCAGAATGACTTTAAAAATGCCTTAATTGAGCTGGAGAAAATCTTAGAATTTGACCCGAATAATCCTGATGCACATCTGAGGATAGGACTTATATATGTTGAGCAGAAGAGGTATAAAGAGGCAGCAGAACAGTTTATGAGGGTATTAATGGCAAGACCTGATGATGCAAAGGTCAGATATTATCTCGGCACTATATATGAAGAGATTAAGGAATATGACAAGGCTGCTATTGAATATAAAAAGGTTATTGAATCAGACCCGAAGAACATAGAAGCCCTGGTGCGCCTTGGGTATCTGAACAGCAAAGAAGGAAGATATGAAGAGGCGCTGAGCTATTTCAATAAGGCGCTTGAATATAACCCTAATAAGGCAGATGTCTATCTGTTTATAGGCGTAACATATATTCAGATTGAGAAATATAACAAGGCGTTAGAGATATTGCAGAAAGGCTTAGCAATTGAGCCAAAACTTGAAGAGCTTCATTTTAATATTGGCGTTGCATACGATAAGTTAAACAAAAAGGATGAGTGCATTTTAGAGATGAAAGAGACAATCAAGCTGAATCCAAAGCATGCAAATGCGCTTAATTATCTTGGCTATACCTATGCAGAGAAGGGGGTTAATCTTAATGAGGCAATCTCATTAATCAAAAGAGCGCTTGAGCTCAAGCCTAATGACGGTTATTTTTTAGACAGCCTTGCATGGGCGTATTTTCAAAAAGGCTGGATAGATGACGCCTTAGAGGTGCTTGAAAAGGCAATAACTTTAGCTAAAGACGACCCTGTTATGTATGAACATCTTGGCGATATATATATTAAGAAATTAAGAAAAAATGATGCTAAAGAGGCATGGCTGAAATCCCTTGAAATAGACCCAAAGAATGACAAGCTAAAGGCGAAATACAAAGATGCAAGTTTTGGCGACCCTGATAAAGAGGAGCGGATTAAGTCCAAGCTCAAGGAATTTGAGGAAAAGGAGAAGAAAAAGAAGAAGGATGGCGCAGAGGGTAAAGGAGTAGGGGCGAACGGCCGTTCGCCACTGCTGAGCGCCTATCAGGTAAAAGAAGGAGATACATTGGAATCTATTGCTGCAAAGGATGAGGTTTATGGGGATTCAACCAAGTGGAAACTTTTGTATGAAGGGAACCGTTCCCAGATAAGGGACCCGAAGATGCTTCACCCCGGGCAGATACTTTATATACCACGTGGTGAGACAGGGCAGGAGAAGAAGGAGTAGAGAGTATGGAGCATAGAGCACGGAGCATGGGGGAGATTGGACAGGAAAAGAAGGAGTAAGGAGGAATGACTATGAATACTTTGACGATACAAAAAAAATACACCTACAATGACTATCTTCTGATAGAAGACGAGAAGCGGTATGAGGTGATGAAAGGAGAGCTTATAATGGTTCCTGCGCCTTTTACAATTCATCAAAGGGTACAGATAAATTTGGCGGTTATCTTAAGTAATTTTGTAAGAGAAAAAAAACTCGGCAAGATTTTGGTTGCCCCTACAGATGTTGTCTTTGCAGAGGATGTAGTTGTCCAGCCAGATATTCTTTTTATCAGCAATAAGAGAAGCGATATTATTAAAGAGGCTGCAATTATGGGAAGCCCTGATTTGATTGTAGAGATTGTCTCTCCTTCATCCGCATCTTATGACACAATAGAGAAGCGTGATGTATATGAGAAATACGGTGTGAAGGAATATTGGCTGGTCTTTCCGCAGGAAAAGGCTGTAGAGGTATTGGTGATTGAAAATGGCATATACAAAGAGTTTTGCAAGGCAAGAAAGACAGGGATTGTGAAATCAAAAATCATAGAAGGTTCAACAGTTGAGATAAAGGAGATATTTGAGGGGTAGGGTGGGCTGTGCCCGCCAAATAATAATGGCAGATAAAACGGTGGACAAAACCCAGATGGTGGGCGCAGCCCACCCTACCTTACAGGAAGATAATGGAGATATACTTTAGCAGACATGCGAAAAGGCAGATGAAATGGAGAGAGGTTAATGAAGATGAAATAAGGAATACAATCTCTAATCCTGAAAAAATAGAAGATTCTATCAAAGGCAGAAAGAATGCCTTCAAGCATATTGCTGAAAAATGGCTTAAAGTGACTTTTAAGCATAAGAGTAATAAAATAGTTATAATTACAGTCGTAGACAAAAATAAATAGGAGGCATCATGAAGATTGAATATGATAAAGAAGTTGACGCGCTTTATATCAGAATTCAGGAGAAAAAGGTTACGCATACAAAAGAAATAGAAGAGGGGATAAATCTGGATATTGATGAGGATGGCAAGGTTATAGGTCTTGAGATTATTGGCGCAACCGAGAGGTACAGATTAGAAGATATCTTTAATATCTCCACAGAAAATCTGATATTTACAGAAACAGCAAAATAGACAGGCAGACTACAATAAGTAGAGTAGTTTTATCTATTTTAAAAAGTTCTTTGCAAAGAGATTAAGGAGGTGATTTAAATGCCAACTCTAAAGGAAACAGTAATCTCGTTAGTAGAAAAGCTGCCAGAGAATTCTACGATAGAGGATATTATGGAGCATTTGTATGTAAAACAAAAGATATTAAAGGGACAAAAGCAATTAGAAACAGGCCAGTATTATACCCATGAAGAAGCAAAGGAAATAATTAAAGAATGGCTAAAATAAAATGGTCAAAGGATTCAATTGCAGACCTAAAAGAAATATGTAAGTTTATAGAATTAGATTCACCATACTATGCCAAGATATTTTATGAGAGTGTTTTTGAGATGGTAGAACATTTAGAATTATTCCCTGAAATAGGCAGACAAGTTCCAGAATCAAATGACCCCAAAG
>JACRGN010000381.1 GCA_016234205.1 Nitrospinota bacterium
ATCTGGTATGCACTGGACAGTCAAAGGAGCAAATAGCATTATTGCTTTACGCTGTTGCTTTTTCAGTAATCGCTGGGAAGACTTCTGGGAGTATAGGTCATGTGCTTAAATGCTACCCATAAATTTGTCGCACACCCAATAAAAAGTCAATACTTGACAAAACCTGATGAAAATGTTTAAACTATTATTTATGTTTGAAAACCTGACAAATAAATTAGAGACAATTTTCAAAAAGCTCAGGGGCTATGGAAAGCTCAATGAGGACAATATAAAAGATGCCTTGAGGGAGGTCAGGATTGCCCTTCTGGAGGCTGATGTCAACCTGAATGTAGTTAAGGAGTTTGTTGAAAAAATAAAGGTTCGTGCTGTTGGGCAGGAGGTCATGTCCAGCCTGACACCAGGTCAGCAGGTAGTAAAAATCGTCAATGAAGAACTGACCACTATGCTGGGAGGCACAAATAACAGTATAGCCCTTGCCTCAAAACCTCCTACTATAATAATGATGGTAGGACTGCAGGGTTCAGGAAAGACCACAACATCTGCAAAACTGGCAAGGAGACTTTTAAAGGAGGGGCAGTTACCTCTTCTTGTAGCGGCAGATGTATACAGGCCTGCGGCCATAGAGCAGCTCAATATACTTGGTAAAGAACTTGGCATACCGGTATTTAACGGAAATGGAACAAACAATCCTGTAGATATATGCAAGAGGTCGTTGGCTGAGGCATCAGAAAAGGGTTGCAGGAGTATTGTAATTGATACTGCAGGCAGGCTTCATATAGATGAAGAATTAATGCAGGAACTTAAAAATATAAAAAGTGAGATAAAGCCCCATGAGATACTCTTTGTTGCCGATGCAATGACAGGGCAGGATGCGGTAAATGTAGCAAAGACATTCAATGAGCATGTCGGAATTGATGGCATTGTCCTGACAAAGATGGACGGTGATGCGAGGGGGGGTGCTGCCTTATCCATAAGGTCCGTTACGGGCAAGCCGATAAAGTTTATCGGTATAGGTGAAAAATTAGACCAATTAGAGCAATTTTATCCTGACAGGGTTGCATCGCGGATTCTCGGTATGGGGGATGTTTTATCCCTTATAGAAAAGGCACAAGACTCTTTTAATCAAGAGGCAGCCCAAAAGATGCAAAAGAAACTGAGAGAGGATTCTTTCACACTGGAGGATTTTAGAGACCAGTTAAGCCAGATAAGAAAATTAGGACCAATTGAGCAGATAGTTAGTATGATTCCTGGTATGGGCAAAATGAAAGTTGGTGAAGAAAATGAAAAGGAGCTTGTCAGGATTGCCGCCATCATAGATTCAATGACAAAGAAGGAAAGGAATAATCATACAATTATAAATGGAAGCAGGAAAAAGAGAATCGCTAAGGGGAGCGGCACAGAGGTGTGGGAGGTAAACCGCCTCTTAAAACAGTTTGTGCAGATGAAGAAGATGATGAGGCAGTTTTCAAAGCCGGGTTTTATGAAAAAATTCGGAATGCCTAATCAGTTGGTGGGTAACGGAAGGGGAATGTTTCCCTTTTAACCGAAAACAAGGGAGGTGATAAAGTGTCAGTTATTTTAAGATTAAGCAGACGAGGAGCAAAGAAGAAACCCTACTATCATATTGTTGCAGCCGATTCTCGTTCCCCCCGGGATGGAGAATACATAGAGACAATTGGGAGATACGACCCGAAAAAAGAGCAAAAGGATATTGTCATTGACAAGGCAAAGCTTGAGAAATGGATACAAAAGGGTGCTCAGATTTCAGATACTGTGAGGACAATTCTATCTAAGAAATAAGATATCCCTAAGTTGAAGTGGAGTAGGAACTATGAAAGAATTAATTACTTACATTGCAAAGGCACTGGTAGATAAACCTGAAGATGTTTCAGTCAATGAAGTTGAAGGTGAGAAGACTACCATTCTTGAATTAAAAGTCGCCCCTGAAGATTTAGGAAAGGTCATTGGCAAGCAGGGCAGAACTGCGAGGGCTATGAGGACAATCCTCAGTGCCACTGCGACAAAATTAAGGAAGAGGGCAGTCCTGGAGATTTTAGAGTAGGCAGTATACAGTAAGGAGTAGGCAGTTTAACTGCTTACTCCCTACTCCTTACTGCTTACTATTAGTATGGGATACTTGAGGAGACTTGAGTGTAATATCATTACAATCTTTCCTGATATGTTTTCATCCCCCTTCAAGGAGAGCATAATCAAGAGGGCGGTAGAGAGGGGGATTGTTAAGATAAACATATACGACCTGAGGGATTTTACACACGACAGGCATAAGGTTACAGACGATTACCCTTACGGCGGCGGTGCCGGGATGATAATGAAGCCCGAACCTCTTGCGGAGGCGATTGAAGAAGTAAACAGAGAATCTAAAGCAAGGGTAATCCTGATGACCCCGCAGGGAGACCGTCTCACCCAGTCAAAGGCAAGAGAACTGTCACAGGAAAACAGAATCACAATCCTGTGCGGAAGATACGAAGGGATAGATGAAAGAATCAGGGCTCACTTTGTAGATGATGAAATCTCTATAGGCGATTATATTCTGACAGGCGGTGAGATACCGGCAATGGTATTGGTAGATGCTATAATAAGGCTGATACCTGATGTCCTCGGCGACGAGGCTTCAGCCAAAGAGGATTCATTCTCTTATGACCTTTTGGAATATCCTCAGTATACAAGGCCTGAGAATTTCAGAGGATTTAAGGTGCCTGAGATTCTCCTCTCCGGTAACCATGAGAAGATACGGAGATGGA
>JACRGN010000382.1 GCA_016234205.1 Nitrospinota bacterium
ATTCAAAGACCTCTTTTAAATCTACCTCTAACCCAACGATAATCTTTGACCTTACAACCTCTGTCTTCCTACCCTTACAGAGTTCCCTGTAAACGCCATCTTCAAGGGTTAAAATTTCTATAGCCTTCTCCTGCGGGAAGACCAGCCAGTATTCCTTCACCCCATACTCTTCATATATATCCCTTTTCTCCACTGTGTCATAAGAGGCAGATGAAGGGGATATTATCTCTACAATTAAATCAGGGCTCCCCATAATTGCAGCCTCTTTAATAATGTCAAGTCTTTCTTTGTTTATAAAGAGTATATCAGGCTGGACAACTATATCTTCCGATAGGACAACATCTGTGGGGGCATCAAAAACCTCGCCAAGTTTTTTTTGTTTTACAAAATTACATAAGATAAACTCCAGATTTCTTGATGCCCTTTGATGGTTGGTAAAGGGTGCAGGAACCATGATAAGCCCTCCTCTAAGAATCTCATATCGTTTATCGTCATCTATCAGGAGATAATCTTTATAGGTATATCTATCTGTCGCGGATTTGGTGGAAAGTTCTGCTGTCTGTGTATCCATGGCTAAAATATTATCAAAAACCCCTGAGGATGTCAATTTCCTCCTCCCCCTTTCATCTTCTCCATGATTTCATGGGTCTTGCTGTCCAGATCTCTTATATGTTCTTCTATGAATAAAAGCTCTTCAGCCTTCATGTCTATCTCCTTATCCTTTGTATGACTAAAGATGTGCTCAACTATTTTATGTAGCTCATCAATTCTATCTTTTATTTCTATTGACTTATTCTTTAATCTGTTAAACCTGTCTAAAATCTGTAAATAGTCAAGGTCCTCCAGCCTTTCAGAAACAGGGATACCCCTCTTTTTAAATTGGAGTCTTTTAAGGTAGAGATAGGGACCTGTAAGGGATAGGATTATTAATGAGATGACAAGAATATCTGCAATCAATACAAAGGACACACCTCTAAATCTCCCGTCGTGAAAAGTTGACAACACCTTTCCCCATGAAGGAGGATACTCCTCAGTAACCTTTTCGCCATCAATCTCAAAAGTTTTTGGTTCTCCATATAGCCATAGGAAGATGGAATTTTGAACAGGTTTTTCATAAAGGGAGAGACCATCCCTGTGCAGAATTAAAAATCCTGTCACAGTGGAGATGAGAATAAGAGGTATAATTAAGAGTCCTATTATCCTGTGAAGTATCTGGGATATTTTTAAAAACATAATTACAACCCCCCTGACCCCCTTTATTAAAGGGAAATTAGTCTCCTTTTTTAAGTATCATTATTTTAAAAACTGATAGTGTCTTTCTGACCTCTTGAGTTATACTATTAGCACTCAGTGTCGCACCTGTTACCGCACTTATCCCCCTCTTTGTCCAGAGGTTGTCATCAAGCACCTTGCCGCCAAACTGATCAAACCACCTTTTGGTAGGGAGATACTCCTCAGGCTCATAGAATGCGAGGATTTCAACATACTTGATACTGCCGTCAGGATTTATAACAGTCGTATAGATTTCAGGCTTTGTCCTTACTATATGACTCCCAAAGAATGCGTAACCAATGACACCGCCATTTTCCATCGCTATATAATATGTAAGGATTTTTGATTCAACTTTAACTCCGGAAATAGACTCTACTCTTTTAACATCATCATCAGATAAAAACAGGGTCTTTCTCTCAATCACCGCATCAGGAAATGCCTTCTTCAATGCATCATCCTTTGTAAGATAGACCTTAGCTTCTGATGAGCTACCCCACAGGATGAATATGGATAAAGCAAGTATGGAAATTAAGAGTCTCATCCGTTAAATTAGATTCTTCGCTTCGCTCAGAATGACACTTCTGATGATGATTGTCATTCTGAGGGCGAAGCCCAAAGAATCTCGGTTTGAATTACCTTAAAAAATAAATCCTACACCGATATTAAACTGGTCAATCTTATTTTCATCCAGATTAGTCCCTTTACCCTCTGAAAGACTTGATGATGTATCCCTTGACTGATAATCCGCCTTAATAACCACATTAGGATGGGGCTTAAAACCAATACCATAAGTTACTACCGTCCTATCAAGGGTCTTATCACGGGTTTGTCCGTTGAAGACATCCTTGTTCGTGTCATAAGCTTCATACCTTACAAAAGGGGAGAGAGACATCTCTGACCCTGATTTTATAAAGGACATAATATCGTATGCAGTTTCTACATACCACCCCTCAACCTCCCTACCTACCTTCTTTAGAGATGTATCTGATTTAAAAGCATCATTAGCATCCAGGGAACCTCTGGTGTAGAGTCCTCTTAAGTGAAGTCCCTTTAATTGATACTGGGCATGAACCTCCCATAGATTTATAGTTCCCTCTCTATCAGTGGATTTATCTTCGTCTCCCCCCTTGCCTTCATCAGCCTTTCCTGAATAGTATGTCCCACCAATTAGAAGGTCTGTCAGTGGCTCATAGTTTATACGAACCAATGATGCCAAAGCATCGGCATTTACCTTTGCCCCCTGCTGTCTGCCACTGCGCATCCATGTGCTGTTTGTAAAGCTGTTTGCCCTGGGTCCATTGACAAGGGCAACATCATATTTCAGTGACCCCAGATTTCCATAAGCCATTATACCAATATCCCTCCATGTGCCTGGAATTATGTTTGTTTCTATATCTGGTCTTATAACACCGTGGTAAACCGTTGGCTCATGATACTCGTTAATAATACCTATAGGCATCAATATAAGACCTGTTCTCAGGTTAAAACTCTTGTTTAAGAGAAAATCAAGATATGAAAATTCAGTATAGACCTCAGGCTCTTTTGAGCCAGAATTTCCAATACCTGCATGCTCAAACTCAATCTCAGTATTCATTATAATCCAGTCATTAAACTTATATCCTCCATACAATATGAATCTGGCCACATTGGCAAAATCCTTCTTTGAAAGGTGTTGATAGTTATAATAGACTACTTCACCATAACCTCCAATTGATAATCCCTTTTCCACTCCATATACCTTGGATGCCGCAGGACCTAAACCCATAAAACTCTCATACTTTGGCTCTGCAACTGCCCCGAGTTTTAACTTCTCCATCTCCTCTGTCAGCACCTCAATCCGCCTCTTCATCTCCTTAATTTCCGCCTCTTCTGCAAAAGAAACTGCGGGGATAAACATAAGAAGCAATAACACAATCAATGCAAAAAATACTCCAATCCTTTCCATTTAAAAACCTCCTTTCCTGATATTGATGTTGATATTCACTATCAATAATAAATTATCTTTAAAAAGCTGTCAAGTGTTTTTTAAATATTATTTAATGCAGGTAATTAAACAGAGGAGGTAAAACAAGGAGGAGAAAATTATTACACTGCCCCTTCGTAAAGCCTTTTTCCAATAAAGATATCTACAACCCTTTCATCCAATCTGTTATCCTTTGCCTCAAGCTTAAGTATCTGGAGGGCTTTATCAAGAGGGACAGATGCCTTGTAAGGCCTATCGGCTGCAGTCAGGGCATCAAATACATCTACCATCCCTATAATCCTTGCCTGCATCGGTATCTGCTTATCCTTTAATCCGTTAGGATACCCTGTCCCATTCAGCATCTCGTGATGGGAAGCGGCAATAAGTGGGACATTTTTTAAATTTTTTGTAAAAGGTATATTACGCAGGATATTATAAGTATGAACAACATGGGACTGGATATTCTTATATTCCTCCTCTGTAAGATTACCTTTCCTCACGGAAAGATTTGTATATTCAAACTCTGTCAGGTAAGATTCCTCTCCGCCATTTGAATTTGAATACTTCTTGCCGGTAATCTTTTTCAATCTCTCCAGATCACTGTCCTTGAGAAATCCCGGTTTGTTCACGATATTAATGAATTCCATATCATCATCCAGTTCTTTTAGTGCAGAGTTCAATTTCTCCTCAATATCTGTCGGGTCATAGCCTCCTTCAATTTCCCTCTTTAACAATTCATTTTTTATCTTCTCTTTTATATACATAAACCTTGCTCTGATTAACTCCATCCTGTCGTCATTTAATTTATTTGCCTTTTCCAATACCCATTCCCTTACACCTATTTTTCCGATATCATGAAGCCATCCTGCTATTCTAAGCTCCTCAATTTCAAGCAGGCTGAATTTTATATCTGACAGAGGCCCGTTATTTTCCTCATTTATTGCCTTTGCAACCTTTACAGAAAGTTCAGACACCCTCCGGGAGTGACCGGCAGTATGGGGGCTTCTTGCATCTATAGCGGTGGCAGAATATTTTACAAGTGATTCAAATAGGTTTTTTATATCCCCTATAAGCTTTGCATTCCTTATGGCTACAGCAGCCTGTGATGCCAATGAGGATATTAAATCCTGAAGGTCTTGTGAATAGGGGACTATATTTCCCATCTCATCTATTGCATTTATCAATTGAAGAACCCCTATTATCTCCCCTTCGTGGTCCTTCATCGGGATTACAAGCATGGATGTTGTCTTGTAATTGTTCCTGTCATCAAAATCGCGGTTGAAGCTGTACTCCTCTTCTCCTGACAGATGATAAACATCAGATATGTTTAATGTAATGCCTGTTAATGCCACATAGCCGGAAATACTCTTCTTCGTGAGTGGAATAGGGAAAGGGCTGAATGCCTCCTTCTTCTTTTCACCAAGCCGCCTGTCAAGGGTATCATTCTGTGCAACCTCAAAAATCAGCTTGTCTTCTTCCTTCCTGTAGAGGCTCCCTGCATCTGAATTTG
>JACRGN010000383.1 GCA_016234205.1 Nitrospinota bacterium
GTCTGATAACTATTTGATATTACGAGATGCTGAAACAAGTTCAGCATGACAGTTTGTGAAGTTTGCTCATTTTTCAGTGTGAACTAATTAAACAAAAAACAATTTCATAGTCAAGCAAATAACCGCATTTATGTTGACTGAAACCATCATAAATATAATTTCTAACTCGTTAGCAGCGCATATTGAGTAATATCAAGAAATAGGATAAGTATTCATGCTCAATATCGCAAAGGAACTAAAAAGGTCAAAAGTCCGCTTAATTTCTGGCAAATTCTCTGTATATCTCTTTCCACAATCCCTTTGCATCTAATATAAACTCAATTGCCTCTCTTACCGCACCCCTTCCACCCTTTTTTTCTGTAACCATATCTGCAGCATCTTTTACATAAGGAAGGGCATCGGCAACTGCTATGGAAAAGCCAACCCTCTTTAAAAGGGGAATATCAATAAGGTCATCACCAATAAATGCCACCTCTTCATCTTTAAGTCCTGTTTTTTTAAGTATAGATTCATAGCTTTTTAGTTTATCCAATGAATTCTGATAAACAATCTTAATCCCCAACTCCCTTGCCCTTATATTCACAACCTTAGAATTCCTGCCTGATATTATTGCAGTAGGAAGACCTGCCCTGTGTGCAAGGGCGATACCATGCCCATCCTTAACATCAAAAAATTTAAGTTCCCTTCCTCTATCATCTAAAACAATCCTCCCATCAGTTAGGACACCATCCACATCCATTATCAATAATTTTACCCTCTTTGCCTTATTTACGCAGGCATAAAGCCTGCGGCTACCAGATGACTTTGAACTTTGAGCTTTTAGCTTTGAACTTTTTTTCACACTACTCCAGCCTTTAATAAATCATGGAGGTGAACAATGCCTGTAGGAGAATTTTTCCCATCAACAATCAACAAAGATGTAATGGAATACTGTTCCATAATCTGTAATGCCTTTGCGGCAAGCTCATCTTTATCTATTGTCTTCGGGTTTTTACTCATTATCTCTGCTGCCGTAATTTCAAAGATGTCTCTTCTTTTCTCAAGCAATCTCCTTAAATCTCCATCTGTAACTATCCCTTTTAAAACCATCTTCCCATCCACCACTGCAGTGACCCCCATCTTCTTTGATGATATTTCATATATGACATCCTTGAGAATGGCATCTTCCCTTACAATCGGTATTGTATCCCCCTTATGCATAAGGTCATTTACTGTAAGCAAGAGGCTCTTGCCAAGGCTCCCGCCGGGATGGAAGATTGCAAAATCTTCTTTTTTAAATCCCCTTTTATCCAAAAGAGCAATGCATAGTGCATCCCCCATGGCAAGGGTGGCGGTGGTGCTGGCAGTGGGGACAATATCCCACGGACATGCCTCCTCATCTACAGAAACATCTAAAACAACATCACCGCTTCTGGCAAGGGTTGATTTAGTATTACCTGTAATGGCAATAAGTTTTATATTAAATCTTTTGATAACCGGCAGAAGCTTTAAGAGTTCCTCTGTCTCGCCGCTGTTAGAAAGACAGATAATCACATCATCCTTAGTTACCATTCCGAGGTCGCCGTGGATGCCATCAGCAGGGTGAAGAAACAATGCAGGAGTCCCGACACTCGCAAGGGTAGAGGCTATCTTCTTCCCGATGATTCCAGACTTTCCCATGCCTGTTACAACAACCCTGCCGCTGCATTTGTAGATAAGCTCAACTGCCTGAACGAAATCTTCACCAATGCGGTCAACAAGTGCCTCTATAGCCTTACTCTCAATCATCAATACCCTTTTCGCCTGTTCTATAATCATAAGAATGAATATTAACCCAAAAAATACATTTAATAAAGTGAAAAAATTCATAACTCAAACAGACACAATAGGTAAACCAGAAGCTAATGGCATAAAAAAGTAAAATGTATTTTTTGCCTTCGGCAGCACCAATTTTACAAAGAGAGTGGAAATTATTAAACGAAGGATAATCAACATTAAATGTCACCAGTCTTTTAAATCAAGAAGTTTCAGTAAAATTGGTGCTGGGTTAACCCAGCACCCTCACACCTATTCTATCCCTGGGAATAGGTGTGAAGGTGCTGTCTGAAAGACAAATTGCATAATTTGGGTTAAGATTATTTCTATTTATTGTCAACTGCAATCCTATTCCCAAATCCCGACATAGAAAGCCCGACAAATGGTTTTTAATGTCAAAGCATTAGCCTTGAACGGATTTAAGCATCACATAGCATTACATGGAGGTGATGCGTGATGCTTCCCTCGGAGGCGGGCATGGATGCCAGCCGAGAATGAGTGAAAGGTTAATGCTGTTGACACCTGTAACATTCTATCTTTAGTTTTAAGTCTCTTCAAACAAAGATGATTTTAAATGGGCTATTCTATCCTTGAATATTAGAGGATGAAGTGATAAGATTATTTTATAAAGCAGCTTAATTTAAAATAAAGGGAGGGAATATATGGCAGATGCAGCACAGTTAAAGACAAGGATTGAGAAGGTTAAAAATCAATTGAAGGGTAAGACTCAAGTTGTCACTAAGGCAAGAAGGACAAAAAAGACATTAAAAAGGCTTCAGAGAAGGCTGAAACTTGTCCTTATTCAGGGGAAAAAGATTGATGAGCAAAAGGCAAAACATGAGGAGCATTTAAAAAAGAAAACAGAAAAAGAAGAAAAGAGAACACTTAGAGAGGCAGCAGAAAAAGAGGCTGCAAAAAAGAGGGCTGAGGAAAAGGCTGCAAAAGCGGCAGAGGAAAAGGCAAAGAGAGAGGCGGAAGAGAAAGAGGCAAAAGAGAAGGCTGAGGCAGAGGCTGCAAAAAAAGCAGAAGAGGCTCAGAGTGCAAAGAAAACAGAGGTAAAAGAAGAAATACCTAAAAAGGCACCAAAACCAAAGAAATAAGCAAAATCCTAATAACCACAGAGGAAAACAGAGAAATTAAATCAATTAGGACGCAGATTTTCGCAGATACACACAGATTTTAAACCCTTTAATTATTAGGAAACCATGAATACAGGAATATTATTTCATAGTTTCATGGCTTCCTAATTATTAACCTTTTCAATCTGTGTTCATCTGTGTCCAAATTTAGCCTTTTATTTTTTTACTCTGTGTCCTCTGTGGTTTTACTAAAAAAATGTCTTCAGAATCAATTGATAAAATCATAACCAATGAAGAATTCCTGCCTTTAGTCCAGAAGGCTTCATTAGAGTTTTTTAAGATATATAATTTCTTCCTTTCAGACTCTCCCGAATTTACAAAGAAGTTTTATTCCAACCTCATGAATGAGGCTGACCATTTTGAGATGTTTCTTGATGACCATGGAGCAAGGCAGAACAAGGCATGGACATTCTTTGCCGAACTTGTTGCATCCGTAAGAAACTTTGCAATCGCCTCCTTCCAGCTTAGACACCTGATTGACAGGTATCCTGATTACAATACCGGAGAGTCAAAAAATGAAAAGAGTGAGTTTTTGGCAGAGGCGAACAAGACACTGGACTTCTTTAACGAATCTATTAAATCCCTTTTCAGAACAGCCGATGCTGAGGCAAAGTCTTTAAATTTTGTCATAACGAAGGATAAGTTAAGCAGTGAGGAGTTTAAGGAGGTGGCAGTAAATAAACGTCTTCCTCATAATGCTGACGAAGAAATCGTTGGGGATGAGGAGGAAAGGATACTTGAACTCTCAAGGAAATACAGAAAGGTTACAAAGATATTCAGAGAGGAAAATTTGGGGAGGAGACGAGGCGACAATGAGTTACTGGATTTAATCCCGTTAAAAATAGATGAGAAGAAGGCTCAAAAGATTAAAAATATGGTCCATAGTGTCCAGTCAGATTATGATACCTATGTAAAAAATACATCTGCAGAAAAGACTAATGAGCATTTAAAAAAGCTGAGGGGATTTATCTCTCTCCCCCTGCATCTGATGGAGATGGTCAGATGGCTGTCCCACTTTTACGAAAGACATGAGGATGAGATTCGCAAGGGGGAGGTAAAGGGTAAGATTGCAAGCATTATAGATAAGAATCTCCTCCTTGACAGGATTGTAAACTTTGCCCTTTATTATAGCGATAGATACCTGCAAAAGGGTAATGCAATTGCCGAAAAGATACTTACATCTTATGTAAAAAATATCAAATATGAACTGCCTGTGCCTCATCCTGTCGGCTTCCATGCCAGGCCCGCCACATATATATCCCTTATTGTCAATGAGCACGGAACAGATGTATATCTGGTTATTGATAGCCAGAGGTTTAACGCAAAATCTGTCCTGAGCATAATGGAGGCGGGCGGATTGATTGCAGATAAGGGTTTAAAGAGTGTAGTATTTGAAGGGGACAAGAGGGTTCTTGATGACATAAAGATACTTTCAGAGCATAACTACTGCGAGGAGTGTGATATTCCAAGAGAGCTTAATTATGTGAGGATATTGAGAAATATAGCATGACTAAAAAAGCAGTTATCAAAGAGATAGACAGGCTCAAGCCTGAAATAATAAACATAAGCAGGCTCATCCATTCAAAACCCGAACTTGCCTATAATGAATCTTTTGCATCAGACATACTGACATCTTTCCTAAAAAATAATGATTTCAAAGTAGAGAGAGGTATAGGCGGACTAAAAACATCTTTTATTGCATCAGCTAAAGGTAAGAGAAACTCTCCATCCATAGCCCTTATTGCCGAATATGATGCCCTTCCAAAGATGGGTCATGCCTGCGGACACAATATGATTGGTGCGATAAGTGCAGGTGCAGCCACTGCCCTAAAGAATATTGCATCAGACATGACTGGAAAAATTTCTGTTATAGGGACACCTGCTGAAGAAGGCGGAGGCGGAAAGATAAAACTCATAGAAAAAGGAGTTTTCAAAAACATAGATATGGCAATGATGGCTCACCCATCAAATAAAACAAGGGTAGTTGGAAGAATGCTTGCAGTGGTAGAGATGACATTTACATTTATTGGTAAATCCTCTCATGCAGCGGCATTCCCCTATGAGGGGGTAAATGCACTTGACGGGTTAATCCTTACATATAATAATATAAATGCATTGAGACAACAACTGAAAGAGGATGTAAGAATCCATGGCATTATCACTGAAGGAGGGGAGGCACCCAATATAATCCCTGACAGGGCATCGGCAAGATTTTATGTAAGGTCGCTGGACATGAAATATTTTGAGGATGTGATTGAAAAGGTTAAAGAATGTGCCAGAGGGGCTGCAAAGGCTACAGGATGCAGGCTCAGGATAGCTATAAGAAAGACAGTATATCATCCATTCAGACCAAACTATGCAATGGCAGATATATTAAGATATAATATGAAATTAGCAGGGCTCAAAGAGGATTCAATTGGAGAAAAAGAGAGCATGGGTTCTTCGGATATTGGGAATCTAAGCCAGGTTGTACCAACAATCCATCCTGAATTTGCAATTGGAAAGAGGAGTGTGGTAAATCACTCCCCGGAGTTTGTGAAGGCTGCAGTCTCAAAATTTGGCACTGACATGATGCTCAAAATGACAAAGACAATTGCAATGACTGCCCTTGATATATTCTCTTCACCTGAAAAGGTAAAAGAAATTAAGTCAGAATTTAGGAGGTCTAATGGATAACAGGAAGATATGGATGGATGGAAAGATTGTGGTGTGGGATGAGGCAAATGTCCATGTAATGACCCATACACTTCATTATGGACTTGGAGTGTTTGAAGGAATCAGGTGCTACAAGACTGTTAACGGCTCGGCAGTTTTTCGTCTAAATGAGCATATAGACAGGCTCTTCAACTCTGCCCATATCATGAGCATGAAGATACCTTATTCAAAAGAAGAAATAAAAGATGCAATAAAACAGATTATAAAAACAAACGGGTTTGATGCGTGTTATATAAGGCCGATAGTATTTCTCGGCAGTAATAAACTTGGACTTAACTGTAAAGGTGCCAATGTCCATACTGCTGTTGTAGTCTGGCAGTGGGGGGCGTATCTCGGTGAGGAAGGACTGACAAATGGAATCAGGGCAAAGGTATCATCCTTTACAAGACACCATATAAATATAAACATGACAAAGGCTAAGGTCTGCGGCAATTATGTAAACTCTATTCTGGCAAAGTTAGAGGTAACAGAAAATGGATACGATGAGGCGATATTACTTGATGTAAATGGTAATGTGGCTGAAGGCTCAGGTGAAAATATCTTTATTGTAAGAAATGGTACCATTAAGACACCTCCTATAAATTCTGTTTTGGAAGGGATAACAAGGGATTCCATTGAAAGGATTGCAAATGACTCTGGTATAAAAGTAAAAGAGGAGGCCTTTTCAAGGGATGAACTGTATATAGCCGATGAGGCATTCTTCTGCGGGACTGCTGCTGAAATAACGCCAATAAGAGAGGTAGATAATAGGACAATAGGAGAGGGAACAAGGGGACCTATTACAAAAAAAATTCAGGAGACCTTCTTTGATATTGTGAAGGGTAAAAACAATAAATATAAAGAGTGGCTTACATATCTATAAACCCAGTTAGAAGTATTCCGATAAATATCGGAATGTCTTCATTTATTAGCAAGGAACTTCTACGGGGTAAACCTTTTTACCACATCACACACCTTTTCAATCTCTTCCCTCTTCAGTTCAGGAAACATGGGTAGTGAGACGACCTCCCTTGCCGCCTTATAGCTATTCGGCAGGTCTGATTCTAAATAGCCAAGATGCTTATATGCCTCCTGTGCAGGTATCGGGACAGGGTAGTGAATAGCAGAAGATATGCCATTTTCAGAAAGAAATTTTATAAATTCATCACGGTTTTTTATCCGTATTGTATAGACATGATAGATATGACTCTTTCCCGCCTCTTTCGGTAACTGAACAGGGAGTTTATTTAACAGATTATTATAGATTGAAGCATTCTTTCTCCTCATCTCATTCCACTCATCAATCTTTTTTAGCTTCACCCTTAATATAGCAGCCTGAATCTCATCCAGCCTACTGTTATAACCAACTATTTGATGTATATATTTCTGCTTACTTCCATGAACCCTTAAAATTTTTATTTTATCAGCTATACCCTCATTATTTGTCACAACAATCCCGCCATCGCCAAATGCACCGAGGTTTTTTGAAGGAAAAAAACTGAAGGCTCCAATATCTCCAATCCCTCCAATCTTTTTGCTCTTATACTCTGTGCCAAATGCCTGTGCACAATCCTCTATGACTTTTAAATTATGTCTTTTGGCAATCTCCAGAATCTTATCCATCTCGGCAGTATAACCATACATATGTACAGGAATAATAGCCTTCGTCTTTTTTGTTACTTTACCTTCAATCTTTGAAGGGTCTATATTATAACTATTAATATCTATATCAACAAAAACAGGTTTTGCCCCACAGTATGAAATCGCCTCTGCAGTAGCTATAAATGTAAAAGGAGTTGTTATTACCTCATCCCCTTCTCCAATACCACAGGCAAGCAAAGATAGATGCAACGCATCTGTGCCGGAGGCAACTCCTATTGCATGCTTTACCCCGATATATTCCGCAACCTCTCTTTCCAAAGATGAAACCTCATTACCCAGAATAAACTGCCCACTCTCCAATACTTTCTTGACAGAATCATCTATCTCTTTTTCTATAGATGAATACTGTCTTTTTAAATCTACTAATGGTATCTGCTGCATCAAACCTCCCTTAATTGATGATTGACGATTGACGATTGACGATTTATAATTGATATAATTGCCGGAGTGGTGGAACTGGAAGACGCGCGGGACTCAAAATCCCGTGAGGGCAACCTCGTGAGGGTTCGACCCCCTCCTCCGGCACCAAATATAAACATTATATCACAAGAGATTATGAAACTTAAATATCCTGACCAAATTCATATTTTCCGATTTTGCTATGATTTTAATAACGTTGTTTTAGGTTTACCAGGCTAAAGGAAAGAGGTGGATGAAACGATGAAATTTGATACAGTTGCTAAGACAAAAAAAAGGAAAAAGAAAACAATCTAAATAAATGCTTCCCTAAAAAAATAACCGCATATTACATTGTTATTCAGAATCAATCTGAGAAATACATAATATGCGGCTATAAAAACAAAGTGATTTTCCTTATGCTCTTGTATTAATATTTATGCCTTTATTATTGCCCTCACTTGCCTCTTCTGCGGCATTATTCGGTTGCCCTGATTTTACTTCATTCAACTCCTCTGCACCCCCAGAATTGCTTGCCTTTACTCCCTGTCCGCCTTTCGCTATTGTGCGCAATACATTCTGTAATTGTCCGTTATTTGAAATACCCCCAATATGTGACATTTAATTACCTCCGTATTAGCCCAATAATCAATTCATTTATTATTATCAATAAAAGTGATTTGAGGGCAATGTTTATCTTCTTACTTATGCTTTGGCCTTCTTACCGGATGTGGACGATGTATTTGAGCTGCACTTGATACGCCTCCTACCTTCATTTTAACCACCTCCTTCAATTAATTAATTAAATTATAAATCTCTAAGCTCATTTGTTTCCTTTCTTTATATCGGCACTAATTTATAATATCTTTAATATTATTATTTAACCGTCTTTTACATTACCCATTTCATTAATAATCTTTTCAATGGCAGTTTTAAGTTTTTGCACCTCTTCCGGAGGTATTTCTTTTACTACCTTTTTGGTATCTTTATCAATGACCTTTATAGCAAGGTCTTTATTATCATTGATATAATAGTGTAGATACCTTTTTGTCATTGCACTGAGATTTTTAGACAGGTTATCGTTTTTCTCATCTTTTTGTGTCATATTTTTTGAATTCTCATAGATATAATTCTCATTTCCTCTTTTTTTGTTAGCTAAATCTTTTGCCTCTTGGGATAATGAGACTGTATCATTTGCACCTGATAA
>JACRGN010000384.1 GCA_016234205.1 Nitrospinota bacterium
ATTATATCAGACCTGAATAACAATAATCATGTCATAATAAAGATTAGGAATAGGATGTCTAACAGTCTTTCAACAAAGACTGTAGCAAAGGAAACGCTAAAAGAGAGGTTTTCTTTTTTCCCAAGCAGATAAGCCCTTATAAACTCCCCTGCCCTTGCGGGGAGGAGATTTCCCATAAATCCTATCATCAAAGGGGAGAATAGATTTGATGTCTTTACACCATTTTTGAGCGGGGCTACAAGATATTTCCAGCGGATTGCCCTGAAAAAATAGGTCAATACAATAATTAAAATTGCCGGCAGCAGGCTCAGGTAGTTGACAGTGGAAAGGGCTTTTAAAAGCTCGGTGAATGTTATATTTTTAAATGTATAATAAAGCGCCCCAAGGGTAATCAGAACCGTTATAATTATATGTTTCTTTTTCATAATAATCTCAACTGTTGTTTATTAATAGCTGCTCATTGCTGACAGCTTTTAATATCCCTTTCACACTATCTACATCTTTTTCTATCTGTATTCTTAATTCATCAGCAGAGCCGAATTCAACCTCATCCCTTACCCTTTTTATAAAAAACACCTCTATCTCTCTGCCATATATATCACTGCTGAAATTAAATATATGAACCTCAACACTCAATCTGTCTCTGTGAAAGGTGGGGTTAAAACCTACATTTGCCACACCATTAAAAATTTCGCCGTCAACAAGGGTCTTCACGGCATACACACCGGTATGAGGTATCAAATCATATGATGTGTCTATATTTGCAGTTGGGAAACCTATTACACTCCCTTTTTTAAAACCATCAACAACCCGCCCCTCAATTGAATAATACCTTCCCAGCAACCCCTTCGCCTTTTCAACCTTACCATCTTCAATTGTATCTCTTAAAAGCGTGCTGCTGACTATCTCTCCATTAATTGTTAGTGCATCTATGACCGTTACCTTAAATCCAAACTCCTCCCCCATCTTATTAAGGTAGTCAATAGTCCCTTCCCTCCCTTTTCCAAAGGTGTAGTCATATCCAACAAAGACCTCTTTTACGCCGATTTTTCCTGACAGTGTATCTCTTGCAAAATCCCTGGGATGCTGGTCGGCAAACCTCTTTGTAAAATCGGCACACACAACTATATCTATAGCAGACTTCTCTATCAATTGCATCTTCTTTCTAAAAGTGGTCAGTAGCGGCGGGGTTCTGCTCGGTGCTACTATTCGCAACGGGTGCGGCTCAAATGTATATACTATACTTGTCCCTCCAATCTCCTTAGCCCTCTCCACTACCCTTCTGAATATCTCCCTGTGTCCGAGGTGGACACCATCAAAATTTCCAAGGGTAAGAATCGGGTTTCTTGCTTTATCCCTGATATTTTGCGAGCCTCTTATGACCTTCATTATAAAAATTATAAACCACAGAAGCTCAGAGACACAGAGATTTTTACACTTATTTTTCGTCACTATCCTCCGCTTCTCTGCGGTTATATTATGTTTTTTATTTTTCAAAATTCACTCAGGAGGGATTTTACCTTTGATAAATCAGGTTGGCTATTTACCTGTGGTTTAATACCAAGTCTATCCAAAGTCTCATCATAAGTTTGCCTCTGTGAACGATATATAACACCGATTGGTATCTTATCTCCCCATTCAAGAGACTTCTCAAATGCCTTTACCCTGTTTGTCGGGTCATAATTATTGTCCAGTTTATATGCCCGCTGGGAATACCATTGATAGGTATTAATTTTATTAAATGAGACACAGGGCTGTAATATGTCAATCAATGCAAAACCTTTTGTCTCAATACCCTGTTTTATTAAATCGGCAGTAAAATCTATATCCTTTGAATAACTGCGGGCTACAAAGGGTGTATCCATTGCAATCGCAAAGGCAATTGGATTAAATGGAAGTGATACAACACCAAATGGCTGTGTCTTCGTAACCATACCAACCTCAGATGTTGGTGATGCCTGCCCCTTTGTCAATCCATAAACTTGATTGTTATGGACAATCACAGTTATATCAATGTTTCTCCTTATTGCATGGATAAGGTGATTCCCCCCTTCACCATAACAATCACCATCTCCGGTTGTTACAAGGACAGTCAAATCCCTGTTAAAAGACTTTATTCCAAAGGCAGGCGGCAATGCCCTTCCATGAAGCCCATTAAACCCATTAGCTTTCATGTAATGAGGAAGTTTTGCAGCCTGACCAATACCCGAAACCAACACAACCTCTGATGGTTTTTTATTCAGTGAAGTAAGGGCTTTCTCCACAGATTTTAATATCTGAAAATCTCCGCATCCGGGGCACCACGAAAGCTCACCTTCATAATGAAATGGATTTGTATTTTCCATAGCTTATATTGGACGCAGATAAACGCAGATTTTTAGGATTTAAAAGCTATATGTGCTTATATCTGCGTAAATCTGCGTCCCATTAAATTCTTTTTAGAATATACTCCACTGTAAAAGGTCTGCCGTCGTATTTTAAGATTTTACCATCCACCTCAATCCCAGTCTCTGCCTTTAATATATTGCCAAATTGTCCCTGATAATTATTTTCTACTGTAATTATTTCCTTTGCCCCTTTAAGAAATGCTATAGCCTCTTTTCTCGGGAATGGATAGATGCGGTTAAAATGTAACATAGCAACAGAGCGTTTTTGTTTCTTCAAGTAATCTACAGTCTCTCTAACAACTCCGTAGTTTGAACCCCATGCCAAAAAGACAGTCTTTGCCTTTCCCTTCTTAAAACTTGAAGGGACAAGCTTATCTCCGTAATAATAAGTTGGTTTCCCAAATTCCTTCTGCATACCTTTCAGTTTTCTAAAACGTTTCTCAACCATTTTATTTCTAACTTCTCCATCTTCTGTTATATGTCCATTCTCTGTATGCTCATGGCTGTCTGCTATAAATGTAAAATCACCCTGCATGGGATATGCCCTTGGTGATACACCACTCTTTGTAATCTGATACCTTTTATAATCGTTACTGAATGCTGAAGGCTGAGAGCTGATTGCTTTTACTTTATTCAAATCAAATTCCTTCGCTGTTGCATAAGTATCTGCAAAATACTGGTCAATTAAAATAAAGGCAGGGACCTGATACTTATCAGACAGATTAAAGGCATGAATTGTAGTATAAAAAGCCTCCTCTGGATGCCCCGGTGCAAAGACAAATCGCGGGAATTCACCATGCCCTATATGTAATACATATTCTAAATCTTCCTGCCCTGTCCTTGTTGCAAGACCTGTTGCAGGGCCAGGCCTCTGGGCATTTACAACTACAACCGGTGCCTCCATTACGCCTGCCAAACTCAAACCCTCCGCCATTAGACTTAAACCACCACCCGATGTAGTTGTCATTGCCCTTGCACCTGAAAAGGATGCACCCAATGCCATATTTATTGCTGCAATCTCATCCTCTGCCTGTTCGGAGATAATATTAAATTCTTTTGCCTTGCCGGTAATATATGTAAAAACCCCTGTAGAAGGGCTCATAGGATAGGCAGCAATGAACTGGCATCCGCCGGCAATAGCACCAAACCCCACTGCCTCACTGCCATTTATCATGATTAATTTATTGTTCTTCTGTGCCTTTATATCTGTAAATTTCCAGCTTCGGAAATTCTCCAAAAAATATAGATATCCTCTCTCCAGAGCCTTCAGATTTTTCTCTATAACCTCTTCCCCCTTTTTGGCAAACTGTTTCTTTACAAATTCCTCTGCATCCATTTTATTTATATCAAGGAGTGCCAGAATAGAACCTGCCGATATTGTATTGCTCAAGATAGGACTGCCAACTTCTTTGGCGAGATTGTTCATCGGAATTGGAATAAATCTGTTATCAGGGGAGTCCACCATTGTGGAATGGGGGTCATAGATTATAGCCCCTCCCTTTGGAACCTCATTCCTATGCACATCAACACTATTTGTATCAAGGGCTACAAGAATATTGCAATCTTCCTTTATTGAATATACAGGACTGTCACTTATTCTGACCTGCATGAAATTATGTCCGCCGCGGACTCTGGACATATAATCCTGATAGGCAAAAACATGCAGGCCGTTAAGTTTTAATACCTTCAGCAGTATTTCAGCAATGGACTGAATCCCCTGACCTGCCTGTCCTGCAATCTTTATACTGATATCAAAAGACATTAGAAGATTTCTCCAAAAATTTGTCATTGCGAGCAATAGCGACGCAATCTCCGATACTTGAATTACCTCGGTTCAAAGTCCCTCGCAATGACATTTTAATATATTAATCCGCAGACATTGCGAGGCGAAATCCGTATAATGTATCTGTGCCGCCTCCACCAACATCTGTCCAGTAGCGGTCAGTAGTTCGCGCATTCTTAGCCACACTATACCATGAACCGCCGCGGAGCATATGATACATTCCATTATCTGGGCCTTTTGGATTATCTTTAGGACTTATTTCGTAATAACTTCCATCATACAGGTCAGATGCCCACTCCCATACATTGCCTGACATATCGTAAAGCCCGATGGCATTAGGCTTCTTCTGTTTCACAGGATGGGTCTCATTGTCGGAATTTCCATAATACCACGCATATTCTTTAAGCTCTGATTCATTACTCGTTCCTGCAAATTTGTCTCTCCTCCCTCCACTCCTCGCTGCATATTCCCATTCAGCCTCTGTAGGGAGGCGGTAGCTTTTTCCGGTCTTCGCATTCAATTTTTTTATGAACTCTTGAACATCCTCCCACTCAGTTGAGTCAACAGGATAATTATCACCACCTTTATTAACTGATGGATTGTCATCCATCAACTTCTTCCATTCACCCTGCGTTACCTCATTCTCTCCAATATAAAAATCATTTACACAGACCTCATGCACAGGTTTTTCACCTGCATAACCGTCTCCGAATATATCACCCATCTGAAAACAACCGCCCTTTACAAAGACCATCCCATCTATTTTTTTATTTTTTAGATTGTCTGCTAAAGAACTGCCAGAAAGTAAGAGTATCAAACAAAATATTATTAAAAATATTCTAATCATCATCTTCTTCCTTATCTAAACAGAAATCAGGACATTCCTCTAAGGCTGATAGATATGGACAGAGAGACTCGTTAGTCCCAACAGCAGCACCATCCTCAATCCTCCTGATGCAAAAATAATTGTTATAAGGAAATTTCAGATGTGAAAACCCTGTCTCTTCCACACTCTCATAAAATAAAAAAATGCACATAATTTAAAGGAACCCCTCACATTTGGTCATCTACCTAGAAGGGAGAAGCGTGGTGAGGGGGTATTGTTAATTCTTAATTCTCACCAGCACTTCCTTTTCATCCCCATCAATTACAGGGTGCTGCTCCACATTGTTTAATCTCCTCGCCATGTATGGGACATTCTCCTTCAGATATTCCCTCATCTCTCCTATTGTTATCGCCTTGTCCTTATTTGCATCAGCATCACCCTGCAATCCCTTTAAGAAGTAATAGGTAAAGAGCGAATGCCTTTTGTCGGGATACCATGTTGATACCTGATCCACTGCTGCACTCGTGATTATTAAGGCATTTGCAGGCCCCCTGTATTCCTTTTTAACCTTAACTACAGCAGGGCTTATATTTTTAAAGATGAGTCCTTTATCGGAATTCCCTGAGAAACATGCGTCAAGGACAATAGTAATCTTCTTTGCCGGGAGCTTTGAGAGATTTTCGTAGAATGTCTGCAGCCTGTATCCATTTGATGCAATATACTGAGGGTTCGCATCAACAGGGACAAAATATGCCTCCTGAGACTGCAAATCAGGGGCACCATGCCCCACATAATAGATAAACACCTCTGACACATCCTTCCTAATAAAGTTGAATAACTTTCCCCTGAAATCCCTTTCAGAGCCAAATATCTCATTGAATTTTCCAACTGTCGCATTTTCAGCATAGATTATGTTTTCAGGCTTAAACCCAAAGGTTTTGATAAGATACTCTTTAATAGTCCGTGCATCCCTGTCTGCAAACTCTACATCAGGTATCCCTGCTGTAGCAGAATAAAGCTTATTACCAATCACCACTGCGACATCGTATTCCCCTGCCTTCTTTCCATCAGGTATTTTCATATCCACATCCACACTCAGTCCCCCTGCAACCTGAATCTCGCCTTTTGGCAATTCCTCAACCCCCTTTACAATAATCTCCTGTGTCCTCTTCTGAGGGGCATTCATTGTAAAGTCTAAAGCCTTTGCAGTCTTAAATTGAGGTCTTGCCTCATTTATCCTTATGCTGACAGGTATCCTCTCACCGTTCTGAATACGCTTATTCGTATAGAACATGAATTTTATATCCTTAAACTTCCCTGCGGAAATACTACCTATATCAAAATGGGAAATGCCATCCCCGGCTATAAACACATTTTCACCTATCTCAATATCAATGCCGACACCCCTCGCATCCCCATGCCCGATATTCTGTACCCTTGCAGTAACCTCCACCATTTCCATAGGCTCAACCCTGCTGTTTCCGTTCTGGTCGTCTATACCTATATCAGCAACAACGAGTTTTGGAGGCTCAAATGCCTTTGTATTAAAAGTAACCTTCATAGGATTGGCATCAAACCCATTTGCCTCTTTTATATTTATGCCGAACTTTACCTCTGATGTTGGAATATCCTCTGATGCCCTTAACTCCACCTCCTTTGTCATGCTCTGTCCATGGGGAACAGTTCCGAGAGAAACCGTCCTATCAAAGATTAACCCGCTTATCCCCCTGTCAACGGTTATATCAGCCCTGACATCAAAGGCATCCCCCCTTCCATTATTCTGAACAGTAATAATGAGCTTGCCTGTCTCATCTGCATCAAGGATATTGTTGCCTGACGGTTCAGAAAAACTTACTGTCGCCGATATATCAGGCGGTGCAGGTAATACGCCAATCTTTAAAGACCCCTTCTCGGCATAGCAGAGGGGTGTAAGAAGGATGAAAACTGCTGATACTAAAAGAATCTTCTTTAACATAAAACACCTCCGATTAAATCAAACTAATTTCATCTTATAGATTATTGTTTTAACTTCTTCAAAAAATTCTTTAAAATTGATATTTCTTTTTCCTTCTGAGGTCGTATCATGAATTTGAGGGTTGCTTTCCTGATGCCTGTGCCATTTCTTACGCACTTCATCCCTTGCATATATTCTCTCATCGTGAAGGACTAACACGAAGTTTGTTGTATTATAATCATCATTGCGATAAATCTGTATATACAATTCATCTTTAAGATAGAGACGCACTTTTAAGAAGGACTTTTCATGCTCCAGAATTTCTGTGCGGATAATAAGATATGAGCCACTCTGAACTTCTGCTATTTCCTGCCATATGAAATCAACGCTGTTCATATTTCAGCAGTTAAATTTTTTAATTCCTTTGTCAATTCCTTTATCCCTGTAACTGCCATTTCCCAATTAAAATAGTCTTCCTCTTCATCAAAGGAAGGTGTTTTATCTTCTATTTTGTTTTTATAAAAGCCTTCAAATTCCATTTTATATTTTCTCTTATATTGAGCATCAATTACTTCAAAGGACAATAATTTCCTTTTTATCTCGGACGATACCATATCTTTAAGAGACTCTTCCAATGTTGTATCCGGGTATATATACCTTATCCCTTGTTCAAGTGTTCTACTTATCTTCATAAAAACCTCCCGATTCTCTCATTCCGTTAAATACTTAATGCAATTAAAAAATACTGCAAAACAATAAGAAATGCAAATATAAATTGATTTACATTTCAAAACCCGCCCCTGCACCCCAAAAAAGTGTAAAAGAGTAAAAGTTCAAAGCATAAAACTAATTTGTCCTCACAACACGAAAGCCGTAGTTGCGGATGCTGTTGACGGGATAGTCCCAGAGGCGATGCGTAGTGCGTGCGTACCTCTCAACAATGTCCCACGAACCGCCGCGAAGAACACGGGACCGACCGCTGCTTGCACCTCCCGGATTATTCTTCGGACTATTTCTGTAATAGTTCTTATCATACCAATCCTGCACCCATTCCAAGATATTTCCGCTCATGTCATACAGCCCAAGTCCATTCGCCTCTTTTTGTCCTACTGGATGAGTTTTACCGCCAGAATTATTATCATACCACGTTACACTGCCAATATTATTGCCTCCTGAATATTTCTCTTTCTTCCCGCCACTCCTCGCCGCATATTCCCATTCCGCTTCTGTGGGAAGACGAAATCCCCCCTGCCCCCCTTTTCCAAAGGGGGAATTTCCTTTTTGCTGGTTCAGGCTTGTAGCCTGAACCTTACTATTTCTATTAAGCCTCGTTATAAACTCCTGAACATCATCCCAACTGACTTGCTCAACAGGGCAGGTATCACAGTTCTTAAAAGTTGACGGGTTATTATACAACATTATTGTCCTCCACTGTGCCTGCGTTACCTCATATTTCCCTATGTAAAAGCCATCAACACATACTTCATGGACAGGTTTTTCATCATCATCCCCATCTCCAAATGTATCACCCATCTGATAACAACCTCCTTTGACAAAGACAAATTCCATGCCTGTTACAGGGTCTTTAAAATCTTTACCCCCTGCAGTTATCTCCCACTCTATATCGCCTGCATGTCCCCTCGGAAAATCCTGAAGGAGATTCCACCATATCTTCTTCCCTTTGCCTGTCTTCACCTTTCCAAAATCCCCCTCGATATGCAGGTCTTTGTTGGTATAGGTCTTCCCTTTCAGTGTAATGGCAACATTAACTTCTGTCTCCCCTTCATCCCCCGTAATATCAAATTCAAAGAGCAGACGATTGCCCGTCTGCTTTGCAGTAACATTCTTCACCTCAGCGGCAAAAGAGCTGCCTGCAAATAAGAATATTGCAAATATAACAAATAAAAACCGTTTCATTTTATCACTCCTTGCTGATTCAATATACCCATACCATCCAATAGCTATTCAATTCCTAATTGTCTTTATTGACCTCATAGGGCAATATTATATCCTCACAATAATCAGCAATCTCTGAATATTTTTTAAAGAACTGGCTGAGACTCATCTGATGAAATGGCGTAAAAAGATTCATAAAACCGCCGCCATAATCTCCATCCATTGCTACTACAAAAAATGCCTCTGCATCCCTTTTATGCCCCGGCAGGGTCTGCATTACAAGCTCTGTTTTTGAATTCTTATCAGGAATTTTAAGACTCCCCTTTTCAGAGATAACATATTCC
>JACRGN010000385.1 GCA_016234205.1 Nitrospinota bacterium
AGTAAATACACCCCTTACACCTGCCCCCCAATCCATTTTAAAACCGATATTCTTCATATCCATTGTCTGAAGCAAGTTCGAGTATGTATCCATCTGCGGCTCCTGCCCAAAGGCAGGCTCATAGTGTCCAACCCATATATCCGCCCTTCCATAAAGGAGTTTGAATTTGGCATAAGCATTATGAAGCTCAAGGTCAAGGGCATCTGCTTCAGGGTCGCCTGTCCCGATAGTCTTATCCGAAATTGTGTTATCACTATTGTAGGCAAGTCTAAGTTGAATATCTGTTGTAAGCCAGTCCCCATACTCCCCTGAAAATTTGCTGAAATGTTCTATCCCGATACTCTTTGCCGAGTCATTATCCCTCCCTAAGAAACCTTCCCTTTCCGAGAATCCGTGAAACAGATTCATCTCCCAGTAATTAAGGGACTGCTCCCCTGCCCATGAAAGGGCAGGAATCAAGATAAAATATAGAAGTAATAAAATTATAGTCTTCATAACTAAAAGATAAGATAAATGAAATTTTATAGAATAGGACACAGATTTTCACAGATAAACTCAGATGACAGCATTGCTGTCATTCTGAGGGCGAAGCCCGAAGAATCTCAAAATCGAGATTCCTCGCTTCGCTCGGAATGACATTTCCTGAAAATCTGCGTTAATCTGCGTCCTGTCAGGTTTTTTTCAGGCAAGGCTCAATTAAGAAAAGAGGATTTTAGAATATATAGCGGTGGCGAAGAATATTTCTTTCTTTGGAAATCTTCAAGAAATGTGAAACTTGAAACATGAAAAGAGTTTAAAGTCGGGGTAATTGAAATATCAGGTATTGAAAGATTTAACAGGGTGTAAAATGTATGGATATTAGTGGAAGGTTTTTCTGCCATTGTGTATTTTAAGTTTGGATAGCATTTGTCTTCACAGCATTGAATTTCATTATGGGTATTCCCCTTACAGTGACTGGCTGTTTCCGTATGATGCATACTGCATTTGCTCATATGTTTGAGACAGCATGCCCTGGCCTGTCCTATCTGCAACGGTGATGCCGAAATCAGCAGAGAAACAATTAACAATAGAAGGATGTTGCCTATATTTTTCATTCTAATAATTATAACAAATTTTTTGTAAAAAGTATTCCAATTTTTGGCATTGCTATAATACGAAATATCTGCTAAATTATGCACATATTTTCACATTTAAAGGGAAACCCAAAATCCGATTTACGATTTTGGGTAAATCGCCAAGTCGTCTGAAAGACAAGTCTGGCAGGCAATTTTGCGACGCAACCGTATATGACCAATACGGTGAGGAACAAAATTGCCGAAGACTCAGTATTTCAGGATGAATCGGCGATTTAAAATCCCGCTAAAGCGGGATTTGGGGGGAAATATGAAAAGGTTATTCTTTATTATACTATTCCTATCAATAGCTTTCTATCCCTTTGCTGCAGACCCTGCTGAACAAGAAAAGAGTGAGCAGGAAGAGGAGGCGATTGAGGTGACAACAGAAGGGGTTGGGGCAATAAAAGAAGATATAGCAGATGCAAGGAGGTCAGCCATTGATGATGCACTGAGGATTGCAGTGGAGCAGGCAAAAGGCGTGCTTGTAAGTGTTGAGACAGAGGTGCAGGAATATGCACTTGTCAGAGATGAGGTGGCTACAAGATGCAAAGGCTTTATAAAGACATACAAGATATTGAATGAAAATAAGGATGACAAGGAAAAACTTTACCGTATATCAATTAATGCAATAGTTCTCCTTTCCAACCCAAAGGAGTCTGCACCCGTAGTCTTTGATGAACAAAAATTTAGTGGAAAAGTCCCTGAGATAATAAGAGAGTCGATATTCATAAGCAAAAAGACCAATGAGCTATCGGAGATGATAAACACAAGAAGGGTCAGCGAATTAAAACCTGAAATGCTAAAAAAACTGCATCAACGTTATCTCATAATGGCTCAGATACTAAATTCTATAGAACCTCCGATAGAAAAGGCTGAAAAACACCAGATGCTAAAAAGGGGTATAGTGCTAAAGACAAAGGCTACCCGCCTATATGCGGATTTTCTTTTTGCTGACCATCAGCCCGAAAAACTAAAACTGGCAAATGAGATAAACATGGATGCCAACAGGATTCTCCACGATTTAAAAGATAAAATTCAATCACAACCACACCAGAGACCCCGTCCCTCCGCTCACATAAGACCGATTAGACCAAAAAGATAAAATTACCTTCCGGTCTTTATATCTCACTCAGCACAACAAGAGAGTTTACTGACATCCTTTAAAAATGACTGTGCCGCAATCTTAATTGATTCCGATAGGGTTGGATAGACATGAATTATATCTATTATCTCATGTATGGTCATCTTATTTTTCACAGCAACTGTTGCCTCATGGATAATATCTCCTGCCTCTGGTGATAAAATATGAACACCAAGTATAATATCAGTCCCATCTTCAACCACCATTTTGATTAATCCCCTCGTATCCCTTATAACAGCAGCCTTTGGGACAAGGTGAAAATCTATTGTCCTCACCTTTACTTTGTCCCCTCTATCAATTGCCTCTTTTTCTTTTAATCCCACACTCGCAACCTGCGGATGTGTAAATATAGCGTGAGGGACAACGGATAGGTCAGCCTTTCTATGACAGCAATCATCAATAGCATTCTGTGCAGCTATTGCCCCCTGATGGGCTGCTACAGTTACAAGCATTGGCTCACCTGTTACATCTCCGGCTGCAAATATATTTGTGACAGATGTCCTCATCTCCTCATCCACAATAATTGCCCCTTTATCATTCAATTTCACACCAACCTTTTCTAATCCCAATCCAGATGTATTCGGACTTCTGCCTGTTGCCACAAGAAGGCTCTCTGCCTTAAAGTTTTTCTTTTTACCACCGATCTCGCATGTTACAATCTTCATACCCCCTTCTTCCTTCACAGACAGAATCTTCACGCCTGTAACTATTTTGATACCTTCATCTGTAAGAAATTTATGTAAGGCAATAGATATTTCTTCCTCATCATCAGGGATTATCCTGTTGCTCCGCTGTAATACAGTCACCTTTGTGCCAAAATGGCTATACATCTGGACAAACTCAAGTGCAACAAACCTCCCGCCTAAGATTATCATGGATTTTGGAAGTTTCTTTAAATCAAGCGCCTCTGTGCTTGTCAGATACTCTACCCTGTCAAGCCCCTCTACAGGCAGAATAGATGGAGATGCACCTGTGGCAATGATAAACTTTTCTGTCCCAAAAATATCTCCTCCAACCTTTATCTCTTTATCAGATAAAAATTCGCCCCTCCCCTTTATGAATTTTATATTCGGATACGCCTTGAGAATATCAATGTATTTAACCTTTCTCAATTCCTTTACAAGTTTATCTTTTTGCTCAACCACTCTTTTAAAGTCTAATGGTCTTTGTTGAAGGTTGATTCCCTGAAAGTGATTCTTTTTTGAATAATAATATATCTCGGAAGCCCTGAGGAGATTCTTTGTGGGGATACATCCCCTGTTCAGGCATGTCCCGCCAATTACCCCTTCTTCTACAATTGCCACCCTTGCACCAAGCTCCGTAGCCTTTATAGCCGCTGCAAAAGCAGCAGAACCTCCACCAATGATAATGAGATTAAATTCTGTTGCCATATCTCATCCCTCCTTAATTTGTTGGTAAGGTTATATAAAATTTAGACCCCTTACCGATTTCACTCTCCACCCATATCTTGCCGCCATGTGCATCTACAATGAGTTTTGAATAAGGGAGCCCAATCCCTGTGCTTCCAGATTTTCTATTCTTTGCCCTGTAGCCAAGGGTGAATATACCGGCTCCATCCTCTGAATCCATACCCTCCCCATTATCCCTTACTGCAATAGTATAATAATCTTCCCCCTGGAGAACGGTTATATCAATCTCGTTGGCATATTTCAATCCATTATTTATCAGGTTGTTCATAATCTTGTTAAAAAAGTAGTAATCAAAATTGGCAATAGCCTTTTTATTTTTATGCTCAAAGATATTAAGATTAATCCCATCAATAGTTATTTTCTTTCCCTCCCTCTCTGCAATATTAAAAAATTTCAAGGCTGTTTCAAAAATTAAGTCGTATAAATTATAAGCCCTTTTATTGAGTGACACACTACCGTAATATGCCTTTGAAAATTCCAGTTTCTCTTCCATTCCTCTTGAAAGGTCATCCACACCATTAATTATCCCCTTAATAAATTCCCTCTGCTCTCTGTTTAAGTTCTCCCCCCTCTCCAGTAAGTTGGAATATAGCCTGATTCCGGTAATATAATTTTTCCAGTCATGTTCTATCCCTGATTCAAAGAGTGACCTCATCTTCTCTGCAACCTTTTCTTTGGTAATGTCAAAGAGTGTCCCCTGGAGCCATAGCTTATCCTCTATAGATATGTATCTACTGTAAAGCCTGCACCAGAATGCAGAGCCATCACCTCTTCTTAGTTCAGCATCCATTCCATCTACCTCACCCTTATCTTTAAGCATATCAAGATAGATACCCCTCATTTCCTGATTTATCCAGTATTCGGGTTCAATAATACACTCCCCTTTTATGTCCCTTCCGAACAGCCTTATAAGAGAGGGATTTACATATTCTATTTTACACTCTCCTATCTCCTCGGCGTAAGGGGCAATGAATATCGCAGGGATCGCCCCTTCAAAATACTCCTTATATATTTTATTCATATCTCCTCCGATTAACCCAATGAGCAGTTTAACGCCATGCCCGTGGCGACCTACAGCAACCTTCTTTACAATGTGCCACAGGTCTCAACATCCATCTCTTCAACATTGAATCACCCCGTTTTCATTCTATTTCTTCCCCTCTACTAAAAGACTCGCCTTCATACCTATCCCCTCAATAGCCTTTATCATCTGTTCAACAGTTACCTTCCCATCCTGATACTTTACTGTTGCCTTTGCATCCTTATAACTTACATCTGTATCAACCACACCATCAAGTTTCTTCAGTGCTGTCTTCACCATTGCAGGGCAGGAGGCACAGGTCATACCGCCTATATTCAGGGTCACCTGTTTTACCTTACCCTCCGCACCGTTTACAGAGAGTGCAAAGAGAGTCATACTAACTAAGACAAGAGCCGAAATCAATCTTCTCATAATAAACCCCCTTTCCTTTTATGCCAATAAACCTATAAGATAGGGCAGAATCAAAAGGAAGACCACAAAGATTGTGGCTCCCCATAAAACGAGCTTTCCTATCCCTTTTGTTTGTTGACTTGCACAGATACTTCTGGGATCACAAACCTCTGCCGGTTTCCTGTAGACCCTGTAGAATCCTCCACCAAGAAAACCAATTGCAATCAGGATAAACAAAGGACGATACGGCTCAAATACCCTCAGGTTTCCTATCCATGCCCCGCTTACACCAAGCATCACCAGAACAAATGGACCAACACAACAGAGAGAGGCAACTATTGCTGAAACAATTGCCCCAATAGAACTGACAGAGGTAAAACTACCTTTCATCTTCTCAGACGACTTTGCATCTTCAACCACACAGCAAGAATCATCCTTAATCCCTTCAGATACCGACCCTCTCATTTTCTTTCACCCCCTTTCCTTAAAGATTCTAAAATTGGGCATCCTTCTAAAGGCTTTCTATTTTTACACGTCTTTATTAACTCCTTTAAAACTTCTCTTAAAGATTTCAGAGACTTGAGTCTCTCCTCAACTCCCTTTAACTTCTCCTCTGCCCTCTTCATGACCTTATTGCAGGCAGAGAGGGGAAATATCTCAAGCTCCATAATCTCCCCTATCTCTTTTAAGGTAAACCCCAACTCCTTTGCATGTCTGATAAACATCAATCGCTTTAACTCCCTTTCTTCATACAAACGATAGCCTGATTCGGTTTTTGAAACGGGATGCAGTATACCCAATCGCTCATAATAACGGATTGTCTGGATATTGACCCCTGACAATCTCGCCAGTTTTCCGATAGTAATTTTCTTATCCATAATTCTCCTTTACTATTAATATAAACCCTATACTATAGTATAGAGTCAAGAGGGTTTTTAAAATTTATTTAAAATGCCTAAAATATGCACTGCCATAATTTTCAATATCTGATAGATTATTATTAATTGGTGGAGAACCCCTATCACGATAATATTTTTAACGAGAACAACAGATGTTTATGGGCGTCTACTTTTAAAGGTTTATTAGTGGAGTATATTTACTGATATGAGCCTCTTCGGCAAAAAGCTTCTTTTAGAGAAAAATAATATTGTATCAATCTTTATAAAGTTCAGGATATAATTTCCTTGCACATTCAGGACATATACCGTGGCTAAATTCTGCCTCTGAGTGTTTCTGGATATACGACTCTATCTGATTCCAATAACCTTTATCATCACGAATCTTCTTGCAATTCGCACATATAGGTATAAGACCCCGCAGTGTCTTGATAGTCTCAATAGAATTTTTCAATTCTTTATTCAAGTTCAGCAATTCCTGTTCACGATTTTTACGGCGGTCAATCTCCTTCTTCAAGCTAAGTGCCGAACGTGAACGAACCAGTAATTCTATACCCCTCAATGGCTTTGTTATATAGTCCATTGCACCGGCGGCAAATGCAGCCTCAATGTCTTTCTCTTCTGTCTTTGCCGTTACCATTATAATTGGAATATCCCTGAGTCTTTCTACCGATTTAATCTGACGGCACGCCTCTATACCATCCATCTCAGGCATCATAATATCCATTAATATCAAGTCAACCACTGAATCTGCCTCTGATGGATTCTCCATACCGAGAAACTTAAAGGCATCATGGGCAGAGCCTGCTGTCAGCACATCAGTATATCCTGAATTCTCAAGGATATATTTAAAGAGCAGGCGGTTATCAACCGAATCATCAACAATAAGTATGCTCATATAAAAGCAGTGTTAGTGTCAGCGATTAGTGTTAATAACAACTTCCTATACTGACACTGACACTAAAAACTATCATTTATTTAAACAGATAATTCTATAAATTTCAATTTGAAAATGAATAAGCCTCTCTGCTATTATAGATTTTATGGAAATAAGGTCAGATTTTTTGGTAATCGGCAGTGGTATCGCAGGACTATCCTTTGCACTTAAGGTATGCAAATACGGGAGTGTCACTATTGTCACAAAGAGGGACTGTGAAGAATCAAGCACAAAGTATGCACAGGGCGGGATTGCATCCGTCATGGCAGAGGATGACTCTTATGAACTTCATATTAAAGATACCCTTGAGGCAGGTGCAGGTCTCTGCAATGAAGATGCTGTAAAGCTGCTGGTTGAAAATGGCCCGGAGAGGGTAAGGGAATTAATGGAACTCGGTGCCAAATTTTCATTCAGGGAGGATAATGGTGATGTCTTAGCCCTTGGGAGGGAAGGCGGACATTCAAAGAGAAGGATAGTTCATGCAGCAGATTTTACCGGTGCTGAAATAGAGAGGTCGCTTATAAATGCGGTAAGGAAAAATAGCAATATAAAGATATTAGAAAATCACATTGCAATAGACCTCATCACAAAAGGCAAATTAGACAAAAATATCACAATAGGGAGCGGTGACGATTCAGTTATAGGGGCATATGTTCTGGATAAAAACAAAGGGGAGGTAATAAGTTTTCTTTCAAAGATAGTCTTTCTTGCAACAGGCGGTGCAGGGAAAGTATATCTTTATACATCAAATCCCGATATAGCCACAGGTGATGGTATTGCTATGGCTTACAGGGCAGGTGCAAAGATTTCAAATATGGAGTTTATTCAGTTTCATCCCACCTGCTTGTATCATCCGGAGGCAAAATCATTCCTCATCTCTGAGGCTGTCCGCGGCGAGGGGGGTATTCTGAGACTCAAGGACGGCAGGACATTCATGGAAAACTATCATCCTATGGGCTGTCTTGCACCGAGGGATGCCGTTGCAAGGGCAATAGACTATGAGATGAAAAAGAGCGGTGACGATTGTGTCTATCTTGATGTTACCCATTTAGAAGGCTACCGGGTAAGGGAGAGATTCCCGACAATATATAAAAAATGTCTTTCACTCGGCATGGATATGACAAAGACTCCGATCCCTGTAGTCCCTGCCGCACATTATACATGCGGAGGGGTTGTAACTGACCTTTACGGCAGGACAAATATTGGAAGGCTTTATTCAGCCGGAGAGGTTGCCTGCACAAATGTCCATGGTGCCAACAGACTGGCAAGCAACTCCCTCCTTGAGGCACTCGTATTTGCCCACAGGGCATCTGAGATGGCTGTTCAGGATATGAAGAAAACCCCATCCGAAGATATTGCAATCCCTCCATGGAATATAGGAAATGCTGTTGACAGTGATGAATCGGTAGTCGTATCAAACAACTGGGATGAAATCAGGAGAACGATGTGGAATTATGTTGGTATTGTCAGGTCAAACAAGAGGCTCAATCGGGCAAAGAGGAGGATAGATATTCTTCTTGACGAGATAAAGGAATATTACTGGAATTTTATAATCACAAGCGACCTTATTGAGCTTAGGAATATTGCCACTATTGCCGACCTTATTATACAGTGTGCCATGATGAGAAAGGAGAGCAGAGGATTGCATTACAATATAGACTATCCAAGGCGGGATGATACCAACTGGAAAAGAGATACTTTAGCTCAATTAACTACTAAAGCTAAAAATACAAAACCTTAATTTGTAAAGCATGTTCCTGAATAAGTGGTTCGTTCAGGGAACGAACCCTACAGTAGGGTCTGTTCCCCGAACAGACCCTTAGGTTGCCCTGCGAAATTGATATTCCAGATATTTTAGCCTTTAGCATTATCTGGGATAATCAGTATCAGTGTTAGTTAATGGTTTCAATTCCTTATAGGCTCAATGAAATGACTTTTGAAATCATTAAAAAGTATATCTGTCCGAAGTTTCAATTCCTTATAGGCTCAATGAAATTCAGTTGATAGCGAAGAGCAGCTTCTCTCTGCTCATGTTTCAATTCCTTATAGGCTCAATGAAATCCCCCACCTGAAAGCGTTATTCAAACAATAGCTCAGTTTCAATTCCTTATAGGCTCAATGAAATTTTCTTTCTTCTGCTGTTCAACCCTTGCCGTTCCAGGTTTCAATTCCTTATAGGCTCAATGAAATTAGAGTCCCAATGCTCAATGACGAACTCTGTAAGTCCGTTTCAATTCCTTATAGGCTCAATGAAATTGATGTTGTAAGTGGTGCTGGTAGCGATATGGCAAGTTTCAATTCCTTATAGGCTCAATGAAATTCAAGTTCCAATGCTCAATGACGAACTCCGTAAGTCCGTTTCAATTCCTTATAGGCTCAATGAAATTTCGAATTTTCCCCAAGGCAAAATCCCTTCCTTTAAGTTTCAATTCCTTATAGGCTCAATGAAATAATTTCCAATACCACCCCCCCCGCGGAGGAAAACGTTTCAATTCCTTATAGGCTCAATGAAATCATTTTGTTGCTATTTGTAACTTGTTTTGTTTTGTCGTTTCAATTCCTTATAGGCTCAATGAAATTTGAAGAAGCCCTTGCTTTCAGTATTGATTTAACAAGTTTCAATTCCTTATAGGCTCAATGAAATTCCCTGATAGTCATATTACCGCCCTCTTTCTATTCCGTTTCAATTCCTTATAGGCTCAATGAAATTATTCCCTCCTTGTGCTATAATAACCGTTATAGCAG
>JACRGN010000386.1 GCA_016234205.1 Nitrospinota bacterium
AAATAATGTCCACCAAATTCAGTTCCTTTTCATCTATAATAAAATGCAAATTATCACCAGATCTTGAAATGAGATGTAAAGTAATTAAGGATAGGTTCTTCTCAGTTCCGGCATTTGATATGATGGTTTCTAAATATCTTTGGGGTGCTTTTAACATTTTTCAAGATTAAATGAAGAATATTTCTCTTATTTTCCGCTTATAGGGATAGTGGCTTGCCTATTTGTAAGAAAACTAAATTCCTCTATCTCATGCCCGTTTGTGGCATAAGCAAAAAGGAGGTTGAGTTTTTCCGCATACTCCTTTGCCTGTGCCATGCCGCGTGAAGCGGGAACACCTTCTTCTTTTGCCTCCACAACCGCAATTGCTTCGCCGTGGTTGGCGAAACGGAGGATATAATCTGCCCTGCGCGGGGCTGTGCGGCGATGTGTTTCGCCGATAATCTCAATGCGTCCGGCGGAAATTGGATATTCGCGGGAAATCAGATTATTATTCCAACCGGCATCGCGGAGTTTCGGATCAATGAGATTTGCCCTTGTGTCTGCTTCATTGTAGGACATATAAGTTTCTTTGAATTGTCAGAGAATTCGCCGAATGTGTAGGTGTATCTTAACACATAACCGTTTCTATCACATTTCCAACAATCTTTCAATCTCTGGCAGTATATCCCCTGCCTTGCCTATTAGTGATTCATTGACAATGTCTGATATTGGAGTTTCTTCAGCGTTAATCTCAATTACATAGGCGCCATGCTCTTTTGCTATAATTGGAAGCGATGCGGCAGGCTGGACAACAGCGGATGTCCCCACCACGAGCATTACATCACATTCATTTGCTGCCCTGTATGCTGTCTGAATCGCATCATAAGGGAGGGATTCGCCAAACCAGACTATATGTGGTCTTAGCATGGCTCCACATTCACATGATGGGGGTATTTTAGATAATGGTGTTTCAAAATTATCAGTTACCTTTCCTTCTTTCAGGCATCTTACCTTCCAGATATTTCCATGAAGCTCCACCATTTTTTTATTCCCTGCCTTTTGATGAAGCCCATCCACATTTTGAGTAATCAGGAGAAATTCAGGAAATCTCTTTTCAAATCTTGCAATCACCTCATGCCCCTTATTTGGTTTTAAAGGTTTGAGCAATTGCCTCCTCCAGTCATACCACTCCCACACAAGTTTAGGATTATTCTCAAATGCCTCTGGAGTTGCAAGCTCCTCTGCCCTGAAATTTCTCCATAATCCACCCTCACCCCTGAAAGTAGGCACACCACTCTCAGCAGATATACCAGCGCCGGTAAGAACTGCTACATTCTTTGCAGAAACAAGGGCATCTTTACCTGCTTTCATTAGGCGATAGACAAAAACCATTTAAAGGACTCTAACGTAACTAATATACAATACTATATTTCAGCAATATAATAATAATTAATACAAAGCCATTATATTGCGTTTCCTCTTCATTTTCAAGGAGTTTGCGATTCTTTCTTCTTGACTATCTCACCTTTAATTTCTATAATCCATCATAATGTTGAATAAACATAAAAAAGAAAGTTCAGCAAAGGAGAATGAAAAATGAATGATCGGTCATCCCTTTTACTTCCGTTGGCTATAATTATTTCGGTTTTGATAGTCTGTGGCGCATGGGTATACATCAGCCATCTAACCAAATGGGAGATGGTCTCATCCAACTCAGGTTTTTTTATCTACAACAAACACACTGTCGAAGTCTGGCGGTACTACCGAAATGACGATCGCAGTGAAGGCTTCACACGTGTCTTCGACGGAGTTAAGAAATGAAACAATTTCTCATGACTGTAGTTGTTTTACTCACAGTTATATCGTTGTTGGGATGCACGCAGGAATCACAACAAAGAACGTCCGAGAAGGAACATGCGTTAAATAAGGAAGACATAGATGCCCTGATGTTCGCGGATAACTTCAGGATGTTTGCATATCTTGGGCTGAAGTACTCGATAGCCCCATCCACAATCGAGGCAATTGCTAATGAGTATATGGCCGCCCGAGACCTATTATATGGTGTCATGTCATCCGAGAAAGAATGGCAAGGAATGAAACCTGTTACGATTGCAAGTGCCACAGATCTCGTACGGAATATTGGGACGAAACACGGAATTGATACAAAAGTACTTGCCAGTCTCTTAGTGGAATACGAAGTGTGGGTGGCAGCGAATAATTGCAGTCTTAGAGAATAAGAAACTTGATGAACAAGCCCATGCAGGTGACGTCGCAAAGCACCACACCTGATAGGCGTCATTAGGTGGAAAATAAATTAAAGAACATGACTCTGAAAAAGATACTTAATTTACACGAAGAAGCAACGCATATTAAACTGAAGAAAGTATGTGAGGAATATGGAACCTTTGTCTTTCCAAAATTGAGAGTCGCTGATGTTTTGCCAATAGAAAATAGTGGAATATCAAAAGAAGCCTATAGGTTTGCTCTCCAATCGCACTTCGATTTTGTAGTCGTTAATTCAAATCATGATCCGCTATTCTCCGTTGAGTTTGATGGCCCATCTCATCAATCTACAATTCAAAAAGAACGAGACTGTCGAAAAGATAAATTATGTGAACAATTTGACTTTCCTATTTTAAGAATTAATTCTAAACACCTGATCAAAAAATACAGAAACTTTGATCTTTTGACGTGGTTTATCGAGGTATGGTTTTTAAGAGAGTCGTTCTATAAAGCTCAAAACGATGGCTTAGTTCCTTGGGATGAGCCTTTTGATCCCATGTTATTTATGAATATCACAGGAAGAAAAGAGAATTTTCCTATGTGGCTATCTGTTGAGCTGCGTGCAAAGATTCAGCATCTTTGGAAAAGCAGAAAATGTATGGATTGTGTGCCTTCAGAATTGATAGGCATTGATAAACAAGGAAACTATCATGGCCTTTCATGGATTATGATAGATGAAAAGAAAGGCGTTTATACTCAGGCAACAATGCAAAATAAAAACTTCCCTATAGTTCCAAGTGAGATTTTAGGTGAAATTTTGGTATTCCAGCTATACGAGGAATTGTCTCAAGTCTTAAGAAACAAATCTAAAGGATATGATAGGGAATTCATTGACCAGATGATAAAAAATAATAGTGAACATTATGAAATGAGACTTTATAGTGGAATAAGCCGAAATATTAACGTGACCTAACAAAAAAATCCAGCGGACGCGGAAAGGGGTAAATGGGACGGTTCTATTTATTCAGTGCCCGCAGCGGCAGATAACAAAACGCTCCAGCGGACTGGCACAAAAAGCCATGCCAGCCGCTGATCTTGGTCGTTCTCCCTCCGCTTCGCTCAGGGTCCCCCAGAATTACAGAATTACATTTCTTGCGAAGCCGATGACTGCTTAATTTGTTTGTATCGTATGGAGTCCGGATATACCCCCCAATTTGGTATGATATCCGAACCTATTTCGGATATTTTACATATTCATATAAACCCAGATTATGCATTAACCACAGATAAACACAGGTAAACACTGATAAAACAAAAACTTATTATAATTCTTTTTCCACTTAAAAAGTGAAATACATCTTTTTCTAATTCATTGAATACCCTGTGTTAATCTGTGTTAACCTGTGGTTTCACGCATTTTTTGGGATAAATTCCTTCTTTAATGCTCTTCCCATGAGATTTACTACAGCATCCTTTGGGCTTTTTCCTCCATACAGTATGGCATAAACCTCATTTATTATTGGAAGTTCAACTTTATGTTTTTTCCCCAATTCATAGGCTGATTTTGTTGTCTTTACCCCTTCAGCCACCATCCTCATATCTTTCAATATCTCATCTAATTTCATGCCCTGTCCAAGTTTAATCCCTACACTCCTGTTTCTGCTCAAATCCCCAGTGCATGTGAGGACTAAATCTCCTATTCCGGAGAGGCCTGTAAATGTTACAGGGTCAGCCCCCATGGCAGTACCAAGTCTTGACATCTCCGCCAGTCCCCTCGTTATCAAGGCTGCCCTTGCACTATTTCCAAATCCAAGCCCATCTGATGCACCTGCGGCAATTGCAATTACATTTTTTATTGCCCCACCTATTTCAACTCCTATTATATCTGTGTGTGTATATATGCGAAAATATGGTGTATTAAAAAGGGTTTGAATATATTCGGCAACCTCTTTATTATTCGCAGCAATTGTTGCGGCAGTGGGAAGTTTGTTAATAACCTCTTTTGCAAATGTCGGACCTGATAGATAGGCAGTACGAGTATAAATCTCTTTTGATAATATCTCCTCAAATATCTGAGAAGGTAATTTTAAAGTGTCATTCTCAATCCCCTTCGTTACACTTACAATAATTGCATCTTTTGGGATGTATTCTTTTAAAGAGTTTAGGACGCCTCTTAATACATGGGAAGGGGAGGCAATAATAAAAACACTCACACCCTCTGAAGCCTCTTTCAAAGATGTTGATGGCGATATATTTTCTGATAATCTTACTCCGGGGAGAAAGAAGGTATTTTCTCTATTTTCTTTTATAATCTTGCAGAGGTCAGATTCATATACCCACAGATTTACCTTGACTCCCTTCTCTCCTAAAAGGTTTGCCAGGGCTGTTCCCCACGCCCCTCCGCCAATTACTGCTACTATGGTGTTTTTCATAACTTTTGAAACTATAACAGAAATACAATTATGAGGCAAGGGAAAGAAGGAAATTTTATGGAAGAATTATGGAAGAATTGTATTGACTGATAAAGTGAAAAGTAATATATTATTAATAGAAGAGAGAAAAAAGTTATTGCAGCGAT
>JACRGN010000060.1 GCA_016234205.1 Nitrospinota bacterium
AAGTGTCATAGTATCAAAGTAAAAGGCTTTGACTCTTTGACTCTCTGACACTTTGATACTTTTTTACCCAAATGTCCTTGGTGAATGCCCTGTATAATCATAGAGGAAAAGGATTACCTTCCATATCTCCTCTTCGCTTAAGAAATGCTGCCATATAGGCATTGCAGAACGCCATGGAGCACCCTCCTTTGGAAGACCAGGTCCACCTGTCCCGATTCTCCAGAATAAGAATGATTCCTGAAGCTGTGCTATTGTTCCCACATCAACAAAGTTTGCCGGCATAGGGGAGAATCCACTATTATAATGACCCTTTCCATCCAATTTATCACCGTGACAGTAAAAGCAATTCTTAAAAAATACAATCCCACCCTCTCTTGCATTCTTTTCAAAGTTTGCCTTATCTTCCCTGAATGGGTTTGTCAGTTTCAGCAGGTTATATGGCTTTCCCCACATCTCCACTGATGAAGGCGGTGCAGGATGTATAGAGCGTAATTCTACAGGTGCTTCAAAACTCGGCTTTACATTTTGATAGGTAATATATCCACCGAAAAGTGCAATGACTGCAATAACAATCATTCTTAAACCGCCTTTTTCAGGATTTCCATAGACCTCTTTTATCGGCTTGCCAAGTTCCTTTGCAGACTCTTCATTAAATGTCAGGTATAAGAGGACACCTGCCACGATAAAGAACACATAAATTCTCATGAGATTTGTAGGCACTACAGGCCACGTCCCATGATGAAGGAATGAACCTAATGCAGGTATCCCAAGTTTTAAGATTAAATAAAAAACCAGAATCAATATCACCGCCTGTATAAGTTTTTTCATCATCAACCTCCCTTTAAATAAAGAGTCAGAGTATCAAAGTGTCAAAGAGTCAAAGTCTTTAAACCCTGACTCTATGACACTCTGACTCTTTGACACTTTTATTGTTATCCTGTTTTCTCCATTAAATACTTAATAATCATATCAAGCTCTTTGACAGTCATTTTCTCACCTAAGTCTGCCGGCATTGTGCCAGGCTCAAAACCTTTCACTGTATAAGCATCCGGGCTAACTATAGACTGCATTATATACTCTTTGGGACTTAATCCCTTTACCCTGCTGCCAGCCCTTGATGATAGTCCTTTAAAATTTGGCCCCACATCCCCGCCTTCTGCAATTCCAGGAATCGTATGGCATGTCGTGCATCCATGCTTTCCAAATGCCTCTTCGGCTGTCTTTGCACTCTGCGGCTCTGCGGTTGCCGGTGCAGCGGCAGCAGGTGCGGCACCTGTCGGCAGTTTTACTGTTACCTGAACACCTGCAGACTTCTGCAGATAGGCAATTACAGCACCTATCTCTGCCTCTGAAAGCCCGATTGAACCCTTGTTCGTAGCTGGCATCGGACTCACGGTATCATTTGTCCCGGGCTTCCCAAAACCAGCAACAACAAATGCCGATGGGTCAACCTCTGATTCATATATGTACTCCTCAGCCGTCTTTGCCTTACCTTTATATCTTGGGTCTTTTATTCTATCCGCTGCCCTGGCACCAATCGGTGCACCATCTTTACCACTCTCAACAAGAAGAGGCGCCCTTCCACCGACAGGGTTATGACAGAGGGTGCATGTCCCCTTTCCATTAAATATCTTTCCACCGAGGGCAATATACTGGTCCATAGTCATAGAGCCGCTTATCTTCTCTTCTACCGGTGGAGCCTCAGGGATAACTTGAGGTATCCCATAGTTTGAAAAGCCCCAGTAACAAAGCGATAATACAACACTAAAAATTATAATACGAATAAAGACTTTCATTTGCCCCCCTCCCTAATAATATTTATACAGTTAGTTCCTTTAAACTTTATAATACCAGTCTAATGTGAAGCCTCCGCATGTTTCTTTGCGCTGAAGTTAGCAATCCAGAACGCAAAGATAACAAGGGCTATAAATATATAAACTGCTATCGTTATAATACCTGCCGCATATCCAAGAGTCGGTGTATAGGCATCTAATGAATTATCTCTGAATACTGTATATACATGCCAGTGCTGTCTGAGGGCTGAGCGGACATAACCCATCAAACCCATCAGCCATGTAAAGGATACTGCCAATAGAAAAAGGGCATATTGAGAACGTTGGCCCATCTTACCCCACTCAATAGGTCCGGTTGATTTTGCCCCCTTATACATAAAACCATCTAACACAGAGCTGACTATAATTATGGTCAATGTTGTCATAACCTGAGGGATTGACAGCCCTATTCTGATATTTGCCGGTATGAAATAACCATATACCCCAAGTGTGACAATATTTATAGCGCCGCCAGCAAAGAGTGCTACCTGAAGTGCATTGCCGGTACTTGTCCATGATGCCGTTGCGATTTTATTGCTCCTTCTATAAAGCATGAAGCTTAAGAAAGTGGAGACTATCAATATATTAACCGCCGTATTCTTTGCAGACATAACACCTAAAAAACCGAGGACTGGATGGTGCGTCCCCCCCACCTGTGTAACCTCTTTTGATGTCATTATGAGTGTATGAGGCGTAAACCATACAAGGAAACAACCCACTATAACTACTATAAGATATTTAATTGCAGGTGTGTATCTCTCTGAACCCTTGATTCTCCCCATACCGCACCATAAGTAATAGTTTGCACCGAGGAAAAGCGACCCTATCAAAACTGCCTGAATTATAAAGAGCCATGCAAATGCACCACCCATTGCAGTTATACCCATCTGCTGGCTATAGCCATATACCTCTTTCATGAGCCAGTAACCTGCAAAAGGCAATGGTAAAAATCCAAATATTGCTATGAAGTTTGCTGTGTAACCCATCCAGTCATAATGTGCCTTTTCCTCATCGGTCTTGGCACTTAAAAATTTAAAGGCTGCATAGGCGCCGACTATAGAACCGCCAAAAGCAATATTTGCAATAAATCTGTGGAGGTTTATAGGATTCCACAGCGGACCCCTTATTGCTGCCCAGATATCCCCTGTAAATACTCCAGCATCATCAATACCTGATGGTGCCATCATAAATGAAACCCATGTATTTGAGAGAACCATCAGTGTCATACCGAAGACATTCAACATAAGCCCCATTGTAAGATGGAGCCACTTGCTGAAGCCCTCATTCATCCTATCCCATCCGTAATAATAAACATACAGACAGAAGCTCTCTCCGAAGAAAAGGAGGGCATATATAATCATTGTCTTACCAAATATACCTGCCATATACTTAAAAAAATCAGGATAGAATGATACCAGCATGAGTGACAGTAATCCGCCAAGTGAGGCTGTGATTGAGAAGGCGGTCATACTGACTTTAATAAACTCATGTGCCATATGGTCATATCTCTCATCCTTAGTCGCAAGGCCTACACCCTCTATAACAAGGACAAATATAGGAACGGCAAGAACAAATGCACCAAAGAAGAGATGGAGCTGCGCCACTATCCATACTGCTATACGACTGTTAAAACCCTTAACGATTGGATAATCCTCCACCTTAATTTTTGGAGCAGGCTGATAGGTAAATTTTCCCTCCCCTTCCTTTTTCCCCTCTTCAGGCTTTCCTTCGGCTTTGCTCAGAACAGGTGCTGCATGTTCACCCGCTGGTGCAGGTGACTCAGTAGCAAATGCATGTTTTAAAGATAGAGATGCATTATGACTAATCGGAAGGATAAGTGTAGAAGCAAAAAATATTAAAAAGAGACATGCAGTGAGTGAGGTGAATCTGAAAGATACTCCCTTAAACAAACCTTTCCCTAAGAATCCCATTTCGTTCCTCCTTTTTTAAAAATAAAATAACAACGTGCAGTTAAAAGATAAGATGTAAAAGACAAGAAACTCTTCATCAAGACCCCTCCCCTAAAGTCTTTAATTGAGAGCCAAAAATATGCGATAGTAAAAAATATACAAAAATCAAATTTATGTCAAGAAAAAAATCAAAATTCAAAACTATGATTTATGTCATTTTCACTATCTCTGAAAAACTTTGATAAGTTACACAAAGTTAATGGCCATGTCAAGAAAAAAAAACAGAAAAAAATCAGCCACAGATTTTCACTGACCAATTTAAAGCAGTTCAATCGGTTCAAACGGTTTAAAAAGTCTGTGTAAGTCTGTGGCTAATATGTGCTGAATATTTTTGTCACCTCTCTCTTTGCATTCTCATATCTTTCAGGTGTCCCTATGTCAATCCAATAGCCATTGAATTCATATCCATATATAGGAGTGTTTTTATTTATCAGTTTTGGGTATGTCTCCTCTGTTATCCCGCAGTATCTTTTAGATGGCATCTCATCAAAAATTTCAGGCTCAAATATATGGATGCCTGTAAACATCAGCTTTTTTAAGGGGGAGATTCCATTGTATTCAGGCTTACCGAGAAATCTCCTTATTCTCCCATCTGAATCAATTTCTATAGCACCGTATCTATCAACATCAGGGTCATGCCTTAAAACCATTGTGACAAACGTCTTCTTCTTTTTGTGGAATTTCAATACCTTCTTTATATCTATGTCCGCAATTATATCACTGTTAATCACAAGGAATGTCCCATCTTTTAAAAATCTTTCTGCAGCCTTTATTCCTCCTGCAGTCCCAAGTATCTCCTTTTCATAGGAATAGTGAATCTTCATCCCAAAAGAAGAGCCATCTCCAAATGCCTCCATAATCATATCAGGCAGATGGTGGAGATTTATAACTATTTCAAAGATTCCATTTTTCTTAAGCAACTGGAGGGTGTAATGCAATATCGGTTTGCCATTTATTGGCAGAAGGGGCTTTGGGATGCTGTTGGTAAGGGGCCTCATCCTCTCCCCGTATCCTGCCGCAAGGACAATTGCTTTCATAAACTTATTTTAACGAAATTAAAAATAGAAAGCTACTTTTGTAACAATATTTTTCATACACCTGTAAGATTTTGGATACACTTTTTTAAAAAATTTATATGTCAGCAATTTTTATTGAGTTTCCAACACTTTGTTTTGTAACCAGATAACCTGAAGATACCAATCTGGCATTATTATTGTATTTAATTAAGGTGTTCTAAAACTTAACCTTAAAGGAGGACTAACCTATGTTTAAAAAAATATTCAGTTTAATAGCAGTTATAGAATGTATCTTTCTTTTCCAGCTTGTCTCACCTGCCCAATCATCACCTGTATTTGGACCAAAGAAATATATAAGAGAGAAAGATAATCCTGAAAAATTTAAAGAGAGCTTTAATCTCTGTGCCACAACAGGAGAATATAAGCTTATAGTGGATAATGGGTATCATGGCACTGCACAGATAAAGATAAATGGTAGAGAGTTAATAGAAGAAGATACTTTCAGAAATGGATTGGCAAGTATAGAAAGAGCTATAACCCTTTCTCAGGGAGAGCATCGGATAGATATTGAAGTAAAAGGTAAACCGGGGGCATTTATCACAGTTTCAATAGAATGTCTGAATGGATGCCTTGAACCAAAGATAACATTTCCTTCAATAGGCTCTATCATAAATAATTCAGATGCAGTTGTTCTGGGAAGTCTTTCAAATCTCAATGGAGAAGGAGGAATAACGATACAGAGTTCAGGTGTTAATGGACAGGTATCAGGCTTAGCCCAAACTCAGGGAATTAACTTTGCAAGTATAGTTCCTCTCCAACAGGGGCAAAACACAATAACCGCAATAGCCACAGATGCCTGTGGATATAAGGCAACAGATACAATAACCATAAGGACAAAGGAAATTCAAGAACCCACAAGGTTGACAGCCAGTCTAAGCGGAGGGACAAGAAAATGAACAAGGCTGAACTCATTGAGATAATATCCAAAGGAGGGAAAATTTCTAATAAAACATCCGCGATGGTAATTAATGCATTAATATCTGCTATTAAAGTCGCCCTGTCAAAGGGAGAGAAGGTAACAATTGCAGGGCTCGGCACTTTTTTAGTATCAAAGAGAAAAGAGAGGAAAGGGAGAAATCCTCAAACCGGTGAAACTATAACTATCCCTGCCGGGAGAATGCCAAAATTCAGGGCAGGAGAATCATTAAGACGATTTGTAAGAAATGATTAAAATAAACCAGTGTCAGACCTGCTATTTTTAACAAGTCTGACACTGCAAGTTCTTACATTCCGTATGGCTTTACAAAGAGCAGGATGAGTGCTATGACAAGTGTATAAATAACCAGCGACTCAATCAGTGCCAGACCTATAAGCAGGCCTGTGGTTATCTTTCCTGCCGCTCCTGGGTTTCTTGCAATACCGCTTAGGGCACTGTTAACAGAAATTGCCTGACCTATTGCACCGCCGAAGGCTGCAATAGCCAACCCAATAACACACCCTAAACCAATATAGCTATAATATCCATACCGGGCATCACTTACCCCCTCGGCAGCAAATACTGTTGGGGCTATAATGAGCATGATAGCTGCAATAACAAAACCGACTGTCAAAATCTTCTTCTGCATTTTCTTACCTCCTTTCTTAATAAAATTTATCCCTTTCCACCACTCATCACTCACCACTAATCACTATCAGTGGTGTTCTTCTAACGCACCAGAAATATAAAACATCGAAAGCAGCGAAAATATTACGGTTTGTATTATACTTGTAAAAATAGCAAGAAACATCATCGGCACAGGTATGAGTAAAGGTATTAAAGAAGCTAAAATAATTAATACTATATCCTCACCCTTTATATTTCCAAAGAGTCTCAGTGTTAATGTGAGGGGTCTTGCCAGATGAGTAATAATCTCTATAGGAAATATTAAAGGAGCCAGCCACCATATCGGACCAGTAAATGATTTCATATAATCCAAAAACCCATGCCTTGTTATGCCAATGTAATGATATGTAAGAAATACTGTGAAAGCCATAGCAGCATTTGTATTTATATTGGCAGTAGGTGATGCAAAACCAGGTATAAGCCCTATAAGATTAGATGTTAAAATAAAGAATGTAATAGTTCCAATAAGAGGTATATATCTCCTGCCGCCATGTCCCATAACCTCATCCATATAATCAGCAATCCCATCAACAGCAACTTCAAAAAAGTTCTGCCCTCCACCTTCCGGGACGAGTTTTATCCTCCTGCCTACTAAATACGATGAAATCGCCAGCACTATCATAATAACCCATGTATAGGTCACATGAGGGTAATGCTCAAGCCCCGGAACATTAATATAGAGAAGTGGTTCTTCCATTTAAATCTGTCTCCTTTTTGCTATGTATTAACCACACAGCAACCGCTGAAAAAAGGACAATGGTGAATCCTGCCATAAACGCTATCAGGTTTATAGTATGACTCTTCAACGTAAAATAGAGTATGCCAATAATAACAATATAACGAAAGAAAAAAGTTATATATGTTAATGCTTTTGCATTCCTGACACTTTTCACATTGATCAGTATATAATCTACAAAAAACCTAAGCCACCTGATATTCAATATACAGACAGCCGCACCAAGCAAAATACCCAGCAATATACTATTCGTCATTTTTATTCTTGTAGCCCTTTGTGACCCTGAAAAGATTTATAAAACCAGCAGCTATACCAAATAAAAGAAATATAAATATAAAAATCGGGGTCGTGCCAAATTTATTATCCAGATAAACACCAAAGGCAAGCCCAATAAATATTGAAACCACCAATTGAATCCCTATCGCAGATATTAGATACAAATCTCTAAAGGGCTTTAATTTCCCTTTTTTATTATCGTCCTCACTCATATGCTGGATAGGTTCAATATTTTTTAATGCTAACAGAGGGGAATAAGTATTGTCAAATATTTTTTAAATTGAATGGGAGATAAAGTTCTGATACTATCTCAACATGAAGATTCTATATTTTGATTGTTTCTCAGGCATCAGCGGTGACATGGTTCTCGGGGCAATGGCTGATGCAGGTGTTGATATTAAATCAATAAAAAAAGAGCTAAAAAAACTTGCCATGGAGGGCTATGATTTAAAAGTCTCAAAGGTAAAGAGAAAGGGAATAAAAGGAACGAAAGTAGATGTAGTGGTGGACAAAAAGAAGCATTTTCATCACACATCTTATAAAGATATAAAGAGGATGATAGAAAGGAGCAGACTCTCTAAAAAGATAAAAGAGGACTCGCTCAGGATATTCAAAAATATTGCAGAGGCAGAGGCAAAAATTCATAGAACATCCGTTGACAATGTCCACTTTCATGAGGTAGGTGCTGTTGATTCCATTGTGGATGTTGTAGGTGCTGCTATATGCATAAATATCCTCTCTCCTGATATTATATTATCCTCACCAATAAATACGGGCATGGGAATGGTAAAGACAGAGCATGGAATACTGCCTGTGCCTGCCCCGGCTACTGCAGAGATGCTTAAAGGATTTCCATCTTATTCATCCAATGTAGAGTTTGAACTTGCAACTCCTACAGGTGTAGGAATAATCACAACAATGGCAAAATCAAGTAACACTATGCCCAACATGAAGACTAATGTAATCGGATACGGTGCAGGCTCAAAGGATTTTTCAGAATCACCAAATCTTTTACGAATAATGATAGGTGAAACAACCCCATCTACTCCCCTTTTTAAAAAGGGGGGCATGGGAGGATTTGAACATGATTCTATTACAGTAATTGAATCAAACATTGATGATATGAATCCCCAGTTTTATGACCATATAATGAGTAGACTTTTTAAAGAGGGTGCATTAGATGTATTTATGACACCCATAATAATGAAAAAAAACCGCCCTGCTGTAAAGATAACCGCCCTCTCTGAAAATGACAGCGTAAATAGGCTTGCAGATATACTGCTGGGTGAAACCACATCTTTTGGGTTAAGAATGTATAATACGGAAAGGGTAAAACTTGAAAAGGAGATAAAAACAATAAAAACAGAATATGGGAATGTAAAGGTTAAGATAGGGAAAAGAAAGGGTGCCGTAATAAGCATTACCCCTGAGTATGAAGACTGTAAAAAAATTGCAGAAGAAAAAGGAATACCTATTAAATATATTTACGAGAAAATTATATCTGTCGCAAAAATAAAAGAATAATAAACCACAGATTTACACAGATGATAGCATCGCTGTCATTCTGAGGGCAAAGCCCGAAGAATCTCAAAATATAGATTCCTCACTTCGTTCAGAATGACATTTCAGTGAAAGTCTGTGGCTATTTTTATTAATTATGTCAAATCAGACCTGTAGTGAGAGAAGCGAATCTATTCGTGTCCGTTTTGCACCAAGCCCAACCGGCCATCTTCATATAGGAAATGTCAGAACTGCCTTGTTTAACTATCTCTTTGCTAAAAAACATAATGGCAATTTCATATTAAGGATTGAAGACACAGATTTTGACAGAGTTAAGAAGGAATATGAGGAAAGCATTTTAGAAGACCTGAAATGGCTTGGACTTATTTGGGATGAAGGCCCCGACTGCGGCGGTAATTATGGGCCATATCACCAATCTGAAAGACTCAATATATATAAGGAACTAGCAGATAAATTATTAAAGGAAGGGAAGGCTTATAAGTGCTTCTGTTCTGAGGAAGAGCTTAAGAGAAAGAGGAAGGAATCTTTATCAAAGGGACTTCCTCCACGTTATGATGGTAAATGCTGTAACCTTGCAAGAGAAGAGATTGTCAGTTACGAACAGAAAGGAATCAAACCATCTACAAGATTTAAGGTTGAAAATGGGTTGATAGAATTTGAGGATATAGTAAGGGGAAAAATGACCTTTAAGGGTTCGGATATAGGAGACTTTGTAATACTCCGTTCTGACGGCGTATCGGCTTATAATTTTGCTGTAACTGTAGATGATGACCTGATGAAAATAACCCATGTAATCAGGGGAGAAGACCATCTTTCAAATACACCGAGACAGATTCTTTTAAATCAGGCAATGGGGTTTGATATACCCAAATTCGCCCATCTCTCCATGATATTGGGACCGGATAAATCCCGCTTGAGTAAAAGGCATGGTGCAGAATCTGTAAAAGAGCTAAGAGAAGAGGGATACCTGCCGGAGGCGGTTATTAATTATCTGTCATTACTGGGGTGGTCATCAGAAGATGGCAGAGAGATTATGCCACTGAATGATATTATAAAAAATTTCTCAATAGAGAGGGTCTCAAAAAGCCCTGCTATATTTGATATTAAAAAATTAAAATGGATTAACAGCCATTACATAAAAACCAAAGATATTGCCGAATTAACAAAAATAACCCTCCCCTATTTTGCAAAGGCTGGTATCTCGCTTGATAATGTTGATAAAAATTGGCTCTATAAAGTAGTGGATACTATCAGAGATAATATAGAGACTTTATCAGATATTTATAAATATGCAGGAATATTTTTTGATGAGATTATAACCCCATCATCTCAATCCTCTCCCCTTATGGGAGAGGGTCAGGGTGAGGGGGCAGAAGAAGTCTTAAAACTCTTTAAAGAAATGATTGAAAGAGAAAACGATATTACAGAAGATATAGCCGATAAAATTATTTTGGGGATAAAAGAAAAAACCAATATAAAAGGCAAAAAACTCATGATGCCTATACGAATAGCCCTTACTGGAAAAACAGAAGGACCTGAATTAAAGAAGATAATGGAAGTTCTGGGGAAAGAGAGAATCATCAAAAGAGTAAACAATGTTATATCAAAGTTCAGCCAAGAATTAAGTTCGTAGCAAAGCTAAAAATAAATTAAAAATAAAATTCGCTGCTGTTCTTGACTCCAATCACGAATTGACCTATATTTACTAAAAAAGTAAGAGGGCAATCCCCTTAAAAGAAATAATCCCGGCACACAACTTGCTCTTTGTCGTATACCCAGCTTTTACCAGGATATACAGATCTATATAATAACTTGTTATGCAATTGAGTAAATAATTATGGTATCTGAGGGAATCATCTCAATTCACCCTCCACTTGAAGGGGAATGGAAGTTTTTAAGACCCCCTGGCCACCATCCTTATGCATTTGACTTTGTGCAGTTGGGTAACAATAAAACGTCATCACATAGCGAGGCCACATTACGTTTCTTAGTAAACAAAATATCTTCAGATAAATTCTATTGCTGGAGCAAACCAGTTTACGCACCGATTGACGGAACTGTTATTCGTGTGGGGAATGGATGGCAAGACCATGAATACACCAATATCTGGAAAACTATCCAAATATGGTACAACGCGACTTATAGATTTCGCCCAAAAGAAGTAAATGGCAGGTTGGATATCAGACCAAACGCTGGGAATCATGTGATGATACAAGCGAAAGAAGGTTATATAGTGTTCCTCGCTCATATCAAAAATCTGTCTATTTTAGTTTCCGAAGGCCAGCACGTGAGGCTGGGGGAAGTGATAGGAACGGTGGGTAATTCCGGCAACTCAACTGCGCCCCACCTTCATATCAATTTATTTGATCAAATGGAAAATCCATATAAATCAAAAGTGCTTCCATTTGTATTCAGTAGCTACGATTCATTGAGTTCAGAGGGGCGATGGATCACGCACACTTCATCTGTGCCTATGGTGGGTGCGTTAGTGAGGTTTCATGCATAACCCTGCGCTCAAGCGGGACTGCGCAAAAGCGCGCACCCCCTTAGCTCCACGTTAAATTGACATTTAGAGAGGATTGACACTATTTACACATCACCAATATATCGCTCAGTGCAATAAACAATCAAATTATCACCCCCCTCTCAAAAACCAATATCTATTATCACAAGAGATTTACCCCGTTACACCCAGAATGCCTTACCCTTCAGGGTGGGTATGCATGCGAAATTAAAAAATCTTCCTCAAAAATGCCCCGTTCTTCAGGACGGGGTGTACCGGGGTTTACATAATTAATAACTTTGCCTTGACACTTGCTGATTATAAACTTGATTTTCTCTTGCTTTTGAGTAAAACTACTCAAGATATTGAGTAATTTGTAAATTAATTTATAACCTATTGTTATTGTTTTGTTTGCGAGCTTAAATTGAGGTCTGTTGAGAGGATAAAAACAATCATTAACTCTATGAGGGAGGTTCTTGTAAAAAGTCAAAACAAAATTAGCCCTTACAACAATAAGGGGACTTTTGCCATTATGGCTAATTTTTGATTTTTTACGAATTCATTATGATAGGTATTTTATACATTGTCAGCACGCCTATAGGGAATCTTGAGGATATTACATTTAGGGCGTTGAAGGTTTTAAAAGAGGTTGATTTAATAGCGGCTGAGGATACGAGAAGGACAAAGGGGCTGCTTACCCATTATGGAATATCAAAACCATTAACAAGTTATTTCAGTCATAATGAGAAAGAGAAAGGCGAGTATCTGCTAAATAAACTAAAAGATGGGAAAAATATAGCACTTGTTTCAGATGCTGGGACACCCGGCATATCAGACCCTGCCTATTCCCTGATAAAACGAGCTCTTGAAAATAATATAGAAGTCCGCCCTATCCCTGGCCCTGCTGGGGCAATTACAGCACTATCTGTATCAGGGCTTCCCACTGATAAATTTATATTTGAGGGATTCCTGCCAAGGAAATCAGGAAAGAGATTAAAAAGATTAGAATCCTTTATAAATGAAGAGAGAACTATTATAATATATGAGTCGCCATATAGAATCCTTGCCACTCTGCAGGAGATAAGAGATATACTCGGCAACAGGCCTGTAGCAGTGGCAAGAGAAATGACAAAGGTTTATGAAGAGATTATACGCGGGACAGCAGATGAGGTTACACAAAAATTAAAAGGTAGAAAAGTAAAAGGGGAAATAACATTGATTATTGGTAGTATCCAGAATGGGCATGAAAATGAGGCTGCTCAATAAACAAGGAATAATAAAGAGATTCTTCGGCTGACGCCTCAGAATGACAGTTGCGGTAATTTAAAAAGGAGGTGGGTGATTATGGATTCTGAAAGGGTAACAGTTTATACAGAAAAATTTATGATTATTGGTGAGGTGGCTATCATAAGAAAAGGATACAGAAAAAGATTATCCGATTTTTTAAATGACAAGGACATTCAGTTTATCCCAATTTTAAAGGCAAAACTATCCCCTGTAGATATGAAGAGAGATACCACCGAGGCAGAAATATTGATATTGAATAAAAATGAAATAATCATGATAATGCCTGAGAAGGGGATAGAAATATAAAAAAGGTTAAGGTTTAGGTTGAGGTTTAGGATTTTTCTCATCCTTAACCTTAGCCTCAGCCTTAGATTTTATGAAATCTAAAAAGGTCTATCTTATAGGTGCCGGACCTGGCGACCCGGGATTACTTACACTCAAGGGGAAGAGGTATATTGAAGAGGCTGATGTAATTGTCTATGACCACCTTGTCAATAAAATACTCCTTGAGTTTGTAAAGGATGGTGCTGAAATCATATATGTAGGTAAAGTAGCCGGGAAACATACTAAATCTCAGGATGATATAAATTCATTGCTTGTAAGTAAGGCAAAAGAGGGAAAGGTTGTAGCCCGCCTTAAAGGCGGCGACCCGTTTATATTCGGAAGGGGCGGAGAGGAGGCTTTAGAACTTGTAAATAATGGAATACATTTTGAGGTGGTCCCAGGTGTCAGTGCCGCCACTTCAGTCCCCGCCTATGCCGGAATACCTCTTACTCACAGGGATTTTAATTCTTCTATTGCACTAATTACAGGGCATGAAGACCCATCAAAGGGAGGGTCAAAGATTGAGTGGAAGGGG
>JACRGN010000016.1 GCA_016234205.1 Nitrospinota bacterium
GTATATCATTCCTTCATTTCCTCCGCCTATCTGCCCTAATATCTTTGCAGTCTCCTGCCCTGTAGATGTGTCCCAGATACGAATCGTCTTGTCATCAGATGCAGAGATGAGCCGTTTTCCATCTCCCATGACTATTATTTTCCTTATCAGAGCCATGTGCCCGCCTGTATCGAGCTTGAGGATTGGTGCATCGGCTGATTTAGGGGATTCAGGTGATTCAGCAAATCCCCGCGACAATGCCAGCACGAACATTCCCACGCAGAGCATGGGAACGAGTAAAAGTAACAAAAACGATACTGCCCTGTGATTCTTTGCCCTGTGATTCATATTAGCCTCCTTTTGTTCGTAGTGCAAAACTTCAGTTTCGCCTGTTTATTTTTTCCGTAGTGCGACCCTTCAGGGTCGCTTGTTTTTAGCGAGGCTGAAGCCTCGCACTACGAAGACTTGAACCTCCCTGCTGGTTCAGCCCCTGAAAGATTCAATCAGGGGCTGAACCTAACATTTTGGTTCAATCTACAAGATTGAACCAGCAGGGAGACCTGTTAATCAAGGCTAAAGCCTTGAGTTACAGCACAAGACCGTAACTCAAACCTTCAGGTTTGAAACATCAAGCAAGCCTGAATGCTTGCCCTGTCACTTCTGCCAGATTTATCTCTTCAATTGCGGAATGTTTCCTCCATTTTTTCACATGAATATAAACTACTAATTGTTCTGGCTCACGATTTTTCAATGAGGTCTCTTTATGCCATCTGTTGAAATCGTCTTCTCCCTCTACTTGAAAGATAATCAAGGCATTAGGAGGTACTTCTTTCGCAAAATCATCATTTTCCATTAAGTATCTGTGAAACTCTGTTGCAATCATCGCCAGAAAATTAGTATGGTTATTCATCGGTTATCCCCCTTAAACCCTGCCTTTTTCGGTTTCATGATAATGACGCTTTCTTACCCCATCGTCAAAAATAACCACAAAATCAACGGTTCTACCCATTATTAAAATAAAGAGAAATGGATTCCTGTTCCCTGCTTAAAACATGCAGGGATAAGTTTCGCAGGAATGACATTGCTGATTTTCTCATGACACACCTTCTTGCTTCCCGCTATCAAACTCTCTTTTTAGAAATTTAAAAAGTCTTTGATAAAATTTTTGAGATTTGATTATAAAATCTCGAATCTGTTCATAAAGGATGTCCAGATATTCATGTGCAAGGATGTTTCTTAAATTGGCAAAAACGGAAAAGGCGGCTGCATCTTTTTGGTCTAACCCTATATGGACTGCAAAGATATATAATGCCTCTTGATAGGTCTTAGGCATTTTTTTCTTTTCCGAAGCCAGAATGATTTTGGCAATATCGATTGTTGCATTAAGGATGTTTTCCGACCACCTTTCGATATTCCTTCTCCTTATCTTGTCTTCTCGATATTCCGTAAAAGTCAATTTCTTAAACTCCTTTATCTCGCTTAATTCATCTTTTAAAAACTGAAGCCTCTCCAAAAGCCTTGTCTTGTCTTCAGGAGACAAAGACATTGCCCTTTGCCGAATTTTCCAGTAATCGTTGATGAAATAAAAGAAATCTTCAGCCTCCAGACTGTTTTTCAGATAAAGCCTCCAGTAGAGTTTTCTGTTTTTGATAACGAGAGGAACCCCTGTTTTAAAAAGGCTGGAAATTAAGGTTGCCGGGGCATCGTTTAAAAATACTAAATCAGCCTCCTTTTCTAAAATCTTAACAATCTCAAGCCAGATAGTTTTTTTTAAATCTTCCTTTGAGCCTTCTTTCATATAAAGGGCAATATCAAAATCGGATTCCTCTGTTACCATCCCTCTTGCCTGAGAGCCAAATAAAAAGGCAAGGGAGACATCCCCTTGCTTTTGAAGATATTCTCTTAGTCTTTTGATTTTTCTGTCTCGTAAGGACTTTTTTGACATAATTTAGATTACAATTCCTCCTCTAATGTAACCCTCAAGACCTCGGAGATGCTTGTAACCCCCTGCTTTACCTTATCCCATCCGTCTTCTCTCAATGTCTTCATACCCTGCTCCCCTTTCATAAACCTCTCTATATCAATTACCTCCTTCTTCTTTTAGCACATTCATAAGAAATGATAGGTCTTCTTTATCTCTCGGTCTTATCCCTTGTTTTGTTTTAATCATTGTGGATATATCGGCTATGGGGATATTTACACCTTTGAATTTAAAATATTCTACCCCTGCCTCTTTATATGTCATTTCACACGCCTTTTTAAGTAAATCTATTACGATTTCATCTGCCACCCTTACAACCGCATATTTTTCCACATCGCCAGGGGCAATTTCCTCAATAGCATTATCAGGTAAAAATGAAAGGGCTTCTTTAATTTTTGAGATATTATCCGCTGACGGATCCACAAGTAGGTCTATATCTTCCGTAGCCCTCGGAAACCCATAGTAATTTATAGCAAAACCTCCAATGAGAATATATTTTGCACCTGCTTCGTTTAGTCTCCTGCAAACAGAAACCAGGTCATCTATCGTTGGAGGTCGGGACTTTTGCCCCTCAGCATTCTGTGATGCCATTTTTCAGCCTCCTCAAAGGTCTTAAACCTGTAAATGCCTTTCGGTATAAAAACCTTATCTTTTCTAAATTCTATAATTAATTGAAA
>JACRGN010000055.1 GCA_016234205.1 Nitrospinota bacterium
GCAGCCAATTTGGAGCGGAATTTGGAAATAGTATTGATAAGGCAGTAAACAATGTCGGTATGCTCAGTGAAAAGAGAAATTCTATCAGTGGACTATCTATTCCTGCACAGGAAGCCGTTACCTATTACTCAAATACAATTAGTTAGAGCAGAATTAAAAGAAAAGAATGATAGCACCTTACAGGGTAATTTCATTGTGGTTTTTAATATCCTCCTTTGTTTGTTTAATGTAAGAAAATTATAAAACTCTGAAACACGAATTTCACGAATATACGAATGGCACAAATTGCTTTGTCATTTTAATTTTATCTTTAATCTTTGATTTTTATTCGTGTAATTAGTTTCATTCGTGTTATTCGTGTTCAGATTTTTGTTATTTAATTTTATCTATGAATTCCTTTGCAGATTTAAAAGCCTCTTTAACAACTTTTGTATGCCTTAAATTCCCCCTGTAATACCCTGCTATATGTAGTTCCTCATACAATATTTCAAATTCTCTTAAAAGTTTTCCGTTATGAATAGCTATATGCTTTCTAATCATCTCTTTATATCCATCTACAGACTTCGGTAATTCTTTTTTAGTTAATCCTTTATTTAATAAATATTCGTCTATTGCCTTCAGCACTGCAAGATAGGTAGTGCCGCAAGCCTCCTGCACATACTTAACATCAGCATAGGCATTATCCTCAATCGGTGACCTACTTAATATCTCTTTTGCATTCTCAAAGTATCTGATAGCTTCTCTTTTTTGCATAGTAAAATGTTATTCTCTATGTGTTTCATTGTCAAGAGCAAAAACTTAATGAAACCACAGATGGACACAGATTAACACAGATAAAAACTTTTTTTCTTTATTCTATCAGTGTTCATCTGTGTTTACCTGTGGTTAATTTTATAATTTCCTCTACAGGGTTATTCGGCTTAAACCTTAAACTTGCCAACTATACCTTGCAGCTCTGTTGCGAGTTTTGATAAATTATTAGATGCCGATGCTATTTGATTGGAGCTTGTGGCTGTCTCCTTAGTCGTATTTGCTATATCCTGTATATCTCTGCTTATCGTATCTGTAGCCGCAGACTGCTCCTCGGATGCCACCGCTATCTGCTGAATCTGACCTGTCAGTTTGTCAACATTTGATACTATCTCGTTCAGCGAACTACCTGCATCCTTTGCAAGTTTCACCTCTTCTTCTACTTCTTTCTGGACGGCACCCATTGATGATACTGCCTTGCCTGTCTCATCCTGTATTGTGCTAATCATACCGCCGATTTCTTTTGTCGCCTTTGTGGTCTTTTCGGCAAGTTTTCTGACTTCATCCGCTACTACTGCAAATCCCCTCCCATGCTCCCCCGCCCTTGCTGCTTCTATTGCTGCATTTAATGCAAGTAAATTCGTCTGGTCTGCAATATCGTCTATTACTTTAATAATCTCCCCGATTTCATTTGAACGGGTGCCAAGCTTTGTTATTACTGATGCAGATTCTTTGACTGCACCTGCTATGTCATTCATCCCGTGGACAGTCCTCTCAACCATATCCTTACCCTTTTGTGCAAGCTTATTTGCATCTTTTGCTGATTCTGATGCCCCTGATGTGTTCTTTGCTACTTCCATGACTGTTGCACTCATCTCTTCTGATGATGCGGCTACTGTTGTAGCCCTTTCTGTCTGGCTCGTGGTACCTTTTGCAATCTGTGTGGCTGATGCTGAAAGTTCCTCCGATGCCGATGCCATATTTGATGCTGTCTTACTTATCTGAACTACTATATCGTGTATCTTCTCTACAAAGGTGTCAAACCACTTACCCAATTCTCCTACCTCGTCTTTGGTAGTTAGATTAAGCCGCTTTGTAAGGTCGCCTTCACCCTGGGCAATGTCTTTGAGCATATCTGCGGCTTTCTTAATAGGAGCTGCTACAGCGCGGATTAATAAGATAACCGCACCAAGGGATACAAGAATGCCAATTGCAATGGCAATGATTGAAGACCACATAGATGAGGCAGCATTTTCTTCAATGTTTTTATTTAGCTTCTTTGCCTCCTCTGACTGCAATTTTACAAGGGCATCCAGCGACTTTTTAGATTCGTTAAGCAGGGCATCTAATTCCTTGTTTGCCAGGACTTCTGCATCTGAATATTTATCCGCTCCTATCAGCTCAAATACTTTTGATATATTCTCCCGATAGGCTGCTATTGTCTCCTCATACTTCTTTGCAAGTGCCTTCTCCTCTTCCGTAAGAGAGGCAGCCATGTATTGTTTCCAGATATCATTGCTTCTCTGTGTAAGCTCTGCAGCGATTTTCTTGCTTTCACGGGTTTTTTCAGAGGCGGCTGTGAGGGCATTTACTGTTAATGCCCTCTGCTCTGCTGTGTTGTTACTGATTTCTAAAAACATCCCGACAGGCACCATTCTGTTTTCGTAAAGACTCTTTGACGACCTGACAGCATCCCTCATCTTCACGATGCCGTCATATCCAATATATGTCAAAATAATAATTACGGCTGTAAACGCAATAGATAACTTTTGAGATATTTTTAGGTTGTAAAACCAGATCATAAGCCACCTCCAACTTGTCCCCGCAAAGGCAGGGAGCGGGAAAAAAATAGAATCAGCCACAGACTCGCACAGACAGTTAAAAGTTGCAAGTTGCAAGGGACAAGTAAAAACTTACATCTTGAATCTTGCATCTTGCATCTTTATTTGTAGTCAGTGAAAATCTGTGGCTATTTTTTAAATCCTTCATTTATCCAGCTCGTCACAGAGATCCATCACCTTTTTAATCCTTCCCTTCTGAATCCCGCCGCCAAGTTTTTCTGCATCTTCCTGTTTGCCGCTAAGTATAAGAGGCACAAGCTCATCCTCGCGTGTCTTTTTGAAGGCATTCCATGCATCAACAAGCTCTTTGAATTTTCCCTCTTGTCCGGCTGGCGCCTTCATCTTTGCCAACTGAGCGCTTACCGCATCGGCAGTATCTTTCACGAGTTTCTGCTGGTCTGCCCCCCGTTTATCCTTATTTTTAAGCATTGCAAGAAGGGAATCCCTCGCATCACTGGCCTTTTTCTTGAGGTCTCCGAACTCACCCGCATAAACGTTAATTGAGAAGAAAGCAAATACAAAAAAAACGAGCCAGGCCGAAATCCTTTCAATCAGCAACTTTTTCATAAAACCCCCTTTCTTTTTCAAGATCCTTTGTAAACCACCACACTTATGTGCGGTGATAAAGAATCCCGATGGAAAACAAACAATTGTCCTTTATCATAAGAACAACACCCCTTCCATATTTTTCATCCCCCCCTTCCTTTTTTCGTCAATCATGCTGCCATTGTTTACCGCATTATCCGGGTTAATATCAGTATAGGCATTATCCTCAATCGGTGACTTACTCAATATCTCCAGGTCCTGACTCAAATACCATCTTCATATCTATTACCAGTTCCCCATTAAATATCCCAACCTTTATTTCATCTTCTTTAGAATATATATCTGGCTTACCATATTTGCCATTGCCCATTAATTTGTATATCATCACAATCTTATCTACCGGTTGAACTATCCAATACTCTTTTACCCGATTTCTTTCATACAGTCCTAATTTTTTTATATAGTCCATAGACGCTGTTAAAGGAGAGACTATCTCTATAATAAGTTCCGGTGCACCTTTACAACCTTTATCATCCAATTTAGACTTATCACATACCACCAATATATCGGGCTGCACAATTGTATCTATATCTTCATCCTTTTTCTCATTACCTTTAGGCAGCCTGACATCAAAAGGGGCATCATAAACCTTACAATCCTTATCAATTAGATAATTTGCAAACTGCCTGAATATCTCGCCAGAAATCTCCTGATGTATTCTTGATGGAGCCGGGCTCATATCGTATGCAACCCCATCTATCAATTCCCACCTTTCCTCGTTGGGCCATGTCAAGTAATCTCCATAGTTATATTTTTTATCCTCTTTCTTAATCGGGTAAGTCATAGCACCCCCCCCCAAGAACAAAAGAAAAAGATTAAGGAGAAATGGGGAAAAGGAGAATAAGGGAGAAAAAATAACAATAAAACATTAGAATATTATTCTCCATTTCTCCGTTTTCTTCACCCTTTCTCCTTGCCTCTGTGGTTAAGATTAAGTTTTGCCCTATCATACTTCCCGAAATTAGAGTTGTCAATCAAATTTGAATTCTTGCTTTTATCCTTGAATTAAATGAAATATAGAGGTTAGAATTAGGGCATGAAAGATTATGTTATTGGATTAGACCTCGGCGGCACAAATATAAGGGCTGCTGCAGTTAATAGGGAAGGAGAGATTCTGCACAGGGTAAAGATACCCACAGAAGTCCCTCTGGGCAGGGAAAGGGTTATAGCGAATATCTTAAAAGTAATAGATACAATAAAAAAGGAACACAAAGGTCTTAAACTGTCTGCGGTAGGAATGGGGATACCAGGGGTAATATTTTTTGATAAAGGTATAGTTGCCCGGTCCCCAAATTTTCCTGACTGGATAGATTTTAATTTAAGGGAAAGATTAAATAAATATTTGAATGTCCCCTTTTATATAGATAACGATGCAAATCTGGCTGCTGTTGGTGAAGGGTGGCTTGGTGCAGGAAAAGAATTTAATAGTTTCTGTATGCTTACACTCGGCACAGGTGTTGGCGGCGGGATTGTCCTTAATAAAAATATATGGCGTGGTGAATATGGTATGGCAGGAGAATTGGGGCATATAACTATATATCCCGACGGTCATCCCTGTCCTTGTGGTAACAAGGGGTGTCTGGAACAGTATGCATCTGCTACAGGAATTGTTAGGATGGCAATGGAGGGAAATCCCCCCTCACCCCCCTTTACTAAAGGGGGGAAAGAGGGGATTATCACTGCTGATATGATATTTCAGTTAGCAAAAGAAGGGGATAGATTTGCTCTTGAGATATTTCAGAAGATGGGAAGAATCCTTGGAATAGGGATAGCTGATTTGGTAAATATATTAAATATTGAATTATTTGTTTTAGGTGGTGGAGTTGCAGATTCATGGAATTATTTCATAGACTCAGCCATAGATGAAATCAAAAAAAGGACATACCGTATAACCGGCGAGAGGGTAAAAGTTGTTAAGGCAAAATTAGGTGATGATGCAGGAATATTCGGCGCCGCCTATATAGCAATGAAGGAAGAAATCAGTAACCGAAGATAAATGTAGATGTCATCTGTGTTAATCTGTGTCAATCTGTGGTTTCATTAAGTCTTTTTTTCCTTATGCAGTTTATAATCAATACTATCAACAAGTGCCTGCCAGCTTGCCTCAATAATATTTCCTGAAACCCCTACAGTCCCCCATCTGGACTCGTAATCGCCCGATTCAATCAAAACCCTCGTCTTTGCCTCTGTCCCCTTTTTCTCTTCAAGGATACGAACCTTGAAATCAATGAGTTTTGTTTCTTTAAGTTCAGGATAGAATTTTTCCAGTGCCTTTCTCAGGGCATTATCAAGGGCATTGACAGGTCCATTCCCTTCTGCTGCCGCAACCTCAAGTTTATCACCTACCTGAATCTTTATAGTTGCCTCAGATATTGGCTCCTCATCCATATGCCTCTTCTCCACTATTACTCTGAACCCCTTTAAATTGAAAAATTTTCTCCTGACACCCTTTGCCTCTTTCATCAAGAGCTCAAACGAGCCTTCAGCACCTTCAAATTGAAAACCCTGATTCTCAAGTTCCTTTAGTTCATGCAATATATGTTTTACAGCAGGGTCATGGCTCTCTATATCTATCCCATACTCCTTTGCCTTCCATAGGACATTGCTCCTCCCCGACTGCTCCGATACAAGAATCCGCTGTGTATTCCCTACCAATTCAGGTCGAACATGCTCATAAGTCTCAGGATTTTTCATTACTGCACTTACATGAATCCCACCCTTGTGAGCAAATGCACTCTTTCCTACATAGGGTCTGTGATTCCAGTGCCTCATATTTGTAAGCTCATCCACAAAATAAGATACCTCCCTCAATTTCTTCAACTGTCCATCGGTTATGCAGTCTAACTTTAACTTTATTTTTAGATTCGGAATTATTGAGCATAGATTGGCATTCCCGCACCTCTCGCCGTATCCGTTTATAGTCCCCTGAACCTGTCCTGCCCCCAGAGTTACTGCAACTATAGTATTCGCCACTGCCATCTCAGCATCATTATGTGTATGAATGCCGAGTGGTTTTGAAATGTTCTTTTTCACATCATCAAATATGACAGGCAGTTCATTTGGCATTGTCCCTCCATTGGTATCACAGAGGACAATCACATCAGCACCGGCATCCTCCGCTGCTTTCAGGGTCTTTATTGCATACTTTGGATTGCATTTATACCCGTCAAAGAAATGCTCTGCATCAAGCATAACCTCAGGGACACGGGATTTTAAATACTTGACAGAGTCATAAATCATTTCAAGATTTTCCTCAAGGCTTGTGTGAAGGGCATCCCTTACATGGAGGTCCCATGTTTTCCCAAAAATAGTTACCACAGGTGTTTTTGCAGTCAGCAGTGCCGCTATATTTTCATCTGTATCCACCTTTACCTTTGGCTTTCTGGTGCTTCCAAAAGCAGCTATCTTTGCATGATGTAATTTATGTTTCTTTATCTCACTAAAGAATTCAGTATCCTTTGGATTTGCCCCTGGCCATCCACCCTCAATATAGTGGACACCAAGTTCATCTAATTTCAGGGCAATCCTTATCTTATCCTCAAGGGAGAAGGATATATCTTCAGCCTGACTCCCGTCTCTTATTGTAGTATCGTAGATTTTTATCTGTTTCATTATTTGTACATATTGAAAATTTTATTGTCACTATACAAATTTATTTGCCAAAATTCTCCATAAAAGAAATAAGATCGTTTTTTAATCCTTTGTAAGTTTTATAAGGGTATCTATATTGTCCCAAAAGGTCACTCATTTCCTTGTCAAAATCAATACTCCCTTCCCTATAGGCAATAAATACCTGCTTCCCAAGTCCAATACTGATCCCAAGTTCTAAAATTACATTCAGATTTTTATCCAGCTTATCTTTTTTCTTATAACCAGTTAAATCAAAAATACAAAGTTTAGAATTTCTAATCTTTTTAATAATATCTTTTAATACTATTTGATCAAGACGGCTTGTATCAGCGTAGAGAGGTTCATATGATGAGTTTTTTAGGGCAATAGAAATGGTTTGTCTAAATTTAGATTTGCGTCCGCCTCGTTTGGTGTAATCATGACCAATAAAGGCATACTGACTTATCTTGCTCTTACTTATACGCCGCACTCACCGGCTCCTGCGTTGTTATGTTTAGATATTTTTCAACAAATTGAACACCCCGACCAGTAATTTTATAAAATATGGCATGTGATAATATTATTGATTTAATTAGTTTATCATCTGCTAACATCTCACATATATCCTTTATTCTTTTTTCACTTAACCTTACAGAATGAGATAGTTTTTTTAAACTCATAGGAACATCTTTAGGATTAAAAATATTATAGTGAAACTGATAAAGCTGATACAATACAGCATCCTTATCACTTTCAGTTTTGTTATCTTCATATAACTCTCTGCCAATAACCGTACGGTAAACAAACATGGTAATTACCTCCTTCCTTTTGTTGAATAATTATACAGCATATTACTCAAGAAAACAATTAGCTTTCCCTTCACTTTCTCTCAAGACTAAATGCATCATGCAGTGTTCTAACAGCCAATTCTGCATACTTCGAATCAATCACACATGAAATCTTTATCTCGGATGTGCTTATCATTATTATATTAATATTTTCTTTCGCCATTGCCGCGAACATCTTAGCAGCAACACCTGAGTGGCTCTTCATGCCTACGCCTACAATAGATACCTTTGCAATATTCTCATCCAATTTAACATCCTGAGCCCCGATTTTCTCAACCATATCCTTTGTAACACGAAATCCTATCTTTGAATCGGACTTAGGCACAGTAAAAGAAATATCTGTCAACCCCTTCTCACTCACATTCTGGATAATCATATCCACATTAACACCTTCTTCAGCAATCTTTCCGAATATCTCAGCAGCAATGCCCGGCCTATCGGGAACCCCGACAATCGTAAGCTTTGCCTGATTCTTATCTGAAATCACACCCGAAACCATTACCTCTTCCATTTCCTCATCCTCCCCTGTAACAAGCGTCCCCTCCCCTTCTCCAAATGTCGGCTTTACATGAATGGGGACATTGAACTTTGCTGCAAACTCCACAGAACGGCTCTGCAAAACCTTTGCACCGAGACTCGCCATTTCCAACATTTCTTCATAACTAATCTTTTTTATCCTGCGGGCATTAGGAACTACAGAGGGGTCTGCAGTATAAACCCCATCCACATCATCTTTATATATGATACACTCCTTAGCCTTTAAGGCAGATGCCAGTGCCACAGCAGTTATATCCGAACCGCCCCTTCCAAGTGTTGTAACATCACCCTTTTCGCTTATCCCCTGAAAGCCGGCAACTATCGGTATAATCCCTTTTTCAATCGCCTCTTTAAGCCTCTCGGCAGTAATCTTTTTTATCCTCGCACGAAAATGGAAAGAGTCCGTAATAATCCCAACCTGCCTCCCTGTAAAGGATATAGCCCTGTGTCCCATGGACTGGATTGCCATTGCAAGAAGGGATGCAGAGATTCTCTCACCGCTGGAGAGAAGAAGGTCAAGCTCCCTCTGGCTCGGCTCACCGGAAAGCTGATGTGCCATTTTTAACAACCTATCAGTCTCCCCTGCCATTGCAGAAACTACAACAACCACATGGTCGCCAGAGTTACAGGCGTCAACAACCTTCTTGGCAACTTCACGAATCTTTTCCAGATTGCCTACCGATGTCCCGCCGTATTTCTGAACCAATAGTGCCATATCAAAAAAACAGAAGCCAGAAGCAAGAAGTCAGAAGTCAGACTTTTATTTTCTGGCCTCTGTCTTCTGTCCTCTGTCCTCTGCCTTAAAGTCCCATTACCTCATTGACTTCTGCCAAAGTCTGCTGTGCTAACTTTCTTGCCTTTTTTGAGCCCTCATGGATTATCTCATAAATCTTTTTTGGATTCCCTGCAAGCTCTTTTCTCTTTTCATAAATAGGCTTCATATACTCGTTTAGATTTCTCGCCAGCATCAGCTTGCAGTCTGTGCATCCAATACCTGCCGTAGTGCAGCCTGTATATACTTCCGAGACCTCTTTTGCAGATGAAAATATCTTATGAAATGTAAACACAGTGCAAACCTCTGGATTCCCCGGGTCGCTCCTCTTTACCCTCTGAGGGTCTGTTATCATTGTCCTCACCTTTCTCACCACAACATCAGGCGGGTCGGATAGAAAAATCGCATTCCCATAGCTCTTGCTCATCTTCCTGTTATCAAGACCCGGCAGTTTTGGCACTTCAGAAATGAGAGACTCAGGCTCAATGAATACTTCTTTCTTATATATAAAATGAAATCTCCTCACAATCTCCCTCGTTAATTCAAGATGGGGAAGCTGATCAATACCTACAGGGACACAATTAGCTTTATATATGATAATATCCGCTGCCTGAAGAATCGGGTAACCGAGGAAGCCATAGGTAGTTAAATCCCTATCCTTTATCTCCTGCTGTTTCTCCTTATAAGTCGGATTCCTCTCAAGCCACGGAACAGGTGTTATCATGGAGAGCAAGAGATGTAAAACTGCATGTTCAGAAATTAAAGATTGTAAAAATATTGTGCTTTTCTCCGGGTCTATCCCTGAAGCAAGCCAGTCAACAGCCACATTAAATATATTGTCCTTTATCTCATGGGTATCTTCATAGGATGTGCTTAATGCGTGCCAGTCTGCAATAAAGTAGAAGCAGTCATATCCATCCTGTAATTTCTTCCAGTTCTCCAATGCACCGAGGAGATTGCCAAGATGAAGCCTCCCCGAAGGCTGCATACCGCTTAAAACTCTTTTCTTTTCCATCGCTCCCCCAAACCTAATGAAACCACAGAGACACAGAGGCACTGAGAAAAATATAAATATTTTAAAAAGTTTTTAATACCTCTGTGTCTCCGTGCCTCTGTGGTTAATTTTTATTTTTTTTAAATCGGTCTTCCAAGAAGTATATGTATAACAATACTTATAATAGGCACAATTGTTCTATCTATTGCACTGCTCGCTATGAGGACAAGCAATATTATAAAGCCATACGGCTCTATTTGACTATACTTAACAGCCTGTTTATGCGGCAGGAGCCCAACCAATATTCTCCCTCCATCCAACGGCGGAAGGGGGATAATATTAAATATTGCGAGCCCTACATTTACTACGACACTGTAATATATCATAAGCCCTATAGGGTCAATAATCATCAGAAGAAATTTATTCTCAGGAACAGGCATCTCAATTATCCATCTGTAAATAACAGCGCTGGTAATCCCGATAATGAGATTTATCCCGGGACCAGCCATTGCCACCCACATCATGTCCTTTCTCGGATTTTTCAGATTGCGGGGGTCAATAGGGACAGGCTTTGCCCACCCTATCATCCTTGTCATAATAAATACAAGAGTTCCAACCAAATCAAGGTGGCTGAGAGGATTTAATGTCAATCTACCTGCAAGCCTTGCCGTATGGTCGCCAAGTCTGTCTGCCACATACCCGTGTGCAACCTCATGAAAGGTAATCGCCACAAGCATGGGAACAGCTAATACGGATATTAATTGTATTACAGAATTTATATCAGGCATAAAATTTAATTTAATTCATGTATAGGAAATAATAAAAATTAGCCACAGAGGCACGGAGACTCAGAGATTTTTTAAGCTTATTATTACCTCTGTGCCTCTGTGTCTCAGTGGCTAATCAGGTTGTTGTTCTTAAAAATAAAAACCGCATTAAACCATATACATCCTATCAAAAATATATCTCAAAAAGATGAAATAAACAATCAAAAAATATAAGGCAGCCCCTCTATTGACAACGAAAAAATAAGGATTATATTAGAAATATAGACACAGCTCAAAGGCTCTTTTAAATAAAAGGAGGTGACAATCATGACGCTCAAAGAGATAATGAAAAAGAATATTGTGACAATAACACCTGATATGTCTGTGAGAGAGGCTGCAAAAAAGATGAAAGATGAAAATATTGGATGCATTTTGGTAACGGAGAATGGCAGCCTCAGAGGTATTTTGACCGATAGGGATATAACCTGCATGATAGTAGCCGATGGAAAAGACCCTAATTACACCATGGTCAAAGAGATAATGAATGGTGATGTTGTCTATACAAGCCCCGATACAGATATCTTAGAGGCGTTCAAGATTATGGCAGGGCACAAGATTAGAAGGCTCCCGCTCAAATTTGACGGAAGGCTTGAAGGAATAGTTTCTATATCCGACCTCGCCCCTGTCTTAAAGAGTGAGATGGATAACTTCTTCAATGTGGAGGAGATATATCACCATTAGATTTTGCAGTAAAATCTTAAAAAAGGGCCTTTGAGCAGCATTAATCTATATCCCTCTTTCTCTACAATTTATCTCCCTCCCCATAAAGAATTTGACAAAGAATAGTTGTTTGGCAATAATGAAACCATAAATCATTCATTTCCATTTGAGGGATATTTTAATGCAGGTCTGGATATACACCATAGTCAGTGTTGTTTTAGTCAGCGTAATATCATTAATTGGAATATTTTTCCTTTCGCTTGACAGGAATAAACTGAACAGTATATTGCTTCTCTTTGTCAGTTTCGCAGTCGGAGGATTGTTCGGAGATGCCTTTATTCACCTCCTCCCTGAATCGTTTAAAAAAATTGGCACAAATTTAACTACCTCTCTATACATTATGCTTGGCATATTTATCTTTTTCATATTGGAGAAGTTCATCCGATGGAGGCATTGCCATATCCCTAATTCTGAAAAGCATATGCACCCGGTAGCCGCTATGAATTTAATTGGTGACGGGGTTCATAATTTAATTGACGGTATACTCATCGGAGCCAGTTACAGTGTGAGTATCCCCACCGGGATTACCACTACTCTTGCTGTTATCCTCCATGAGATACCGCAGGAGATAGGAGACTTCGGTGTGCTTCTTCACGGCGGGCTTTCGTTGAAAAAGGCACTCATTTTTAATTTTCTATCATCTGTTACTGCAATCTTTGGAGCTATTATCTCCCTCTCAATAGGCCCACAGATTGAAGGTTATTCACTGGCGATGCTGCCAATTACTGCCGGCGGTTTCATTTATATTGCAGGGTCTGATTTAATACCCGAACTACAGCATGAAGTAAAGGTATCAATATCTATAAAGCAATTCACAGCAATATTACTCGGGGTCGGAATCATGGCTTCACTAACCTTGATTGAGTAAGTCAAAAGAAACAAAAACCTGATTTTAGACAGGATATACAGGATAAAATAGGATTATAAGGATACCATGAAGCCAGGAAAAAATTAATTCCTGTTTTCCTGCCTTCCTTATAATTTCTACATTTTCTTTTATCCTGTCCATCCTGTTAATCCTGTCAAATTTTTATAATTTCCTATACATCAAGAAACTTCTTAGATTCCAAAAACTTTATAGCATCTTCTTTATCAGATATAATCCCTTCAGCCCTCTGCTCCTCTATTTCTTTAAGCAGCTCTCCAATTTCAGGACCCGATTTTAAATTGAGTCTTTCCATTATCTCATCACCTGAAATGAGGGGTGATTCTATCTGCTTTGTAAAGTCTTCAAAATAAAAATCTATCATCCTCTTAACCAATCCCTCTATATCCTCAGCCGTATCATCAAAGATGCCTGAGCCTCTTGTCGCATTAATATCCGCTATGCTTAATAGACATATAAGCACCCCATCCTCTTTAGTATCCCTGAAGAATCTAAATATTGCCCTCTTAGTTACCTTCTTCTCATTACTTAATAAAATGGGCCTCATGTGATTTCTGACTATAGCTGTCATCATCCTACAGATATTATTTCCAAGTCTCAATCTCTGACACAATTTTTCAGCAATATCTGCGGAGAGTTTTTCATGATTTATAAAATGCACATTTCCATTCTTGTCCAACTCCTTTGTCAAAGGCTTCCCTATATCGTGCATTATTGACGAAAGTTTTAATGCCTCTTTAGCTGATATTCCCTGTTCTAAGACATTTGAAAGCATTTCATATAACTGTATATATCTGTCAGGAAATTTCCTCTGAAGATTTTCAATTAACACCTCAAGTGTTTTAAGTGTATTTATGGAGTGCTCCCACAATAGATACTTATGGTGTCTTCCCTGCTCCATATTTTCCATTGACTCAATCTCGGGGATAATCTCTTTAAGGAGACTCAAATCTTTTAGTCTCTGGATATATATATGCGACTTATCACCTGATAGGATATTAAATAATTCGTCCCTGATTCTTTCACCAGATGTTTTTTTTATCTTATACCCGTTTTCTTTTATCAGTATCTCCAGTTTGTCATCTATTAAAAAATCCAATTGAGATTCAAATCTTATAGCCCTGAGCATCCTCAACGGGTCATCATCAATCACCCCTTTATCATATACTCTGATAACTTTATTATTAATATCACTAATTCCACCTGTAGGGTCTATGTAGTTCAAATCCCTACTATCAAACAACTTGTCTAAACTTATGGCGATTGAATTTATTGTAAAATCTCTTACCTTAAGATCATCTTCAACACCCTCACCCCTTATCCTTGAAAAATCCAGAATAATTTCTTCATATAATCTTGTATCTTGCATCTTGCATCTTGCATCTCTGATTACCACCCTTGATACAGACCTCTCCTCATCCAGAGGGAAATAGCTCCCTTTTACTGCATCCCCCACCCTTTTGCCAAAGAGGAGTGCATCTCCATCAATAGCAAAATCTATGTCGAGTCCATTATCCTGAAACTGATTTTGAACCGACCCCTGAGCGATTATCATATCTCTGACAATACCGCCGACTAAATACACCTCTACATTAATTTCATCCGATATGGTTTTTACTGTCTTTATAAATGGGAGAGATTTAATATTGTCTATTAATTTGCTATTCACTTTAATGAATGGAGTTTATCCTGAATTATGCATTAACCACAGATGAACACAGGTAAACACTGATAAAACAAAAACTTATTATAATTCTTACTTCACTTAAAAAGTGAAATATATCTTTCTTTTAATTCATTGAATAATCTGTGTTAATCTGTGTTTACCTGTGGTTTCACGCATTTTTTGGGTTTATTTCTTCCCGTTAGCTAACAGATATTCATGGGGAATGGTTAAGCTGCCGCCTGAATGGATAAAATCCCTGGCAAAATATCTAACCTCATCCCTGACCTTGCCCCGCTCACTTTCAGGTAATGCATCAAACTGCTGTTTTAAAATATCCGATGCCTCCGCCATGTCCCAATATTCATCAAACGAATCAAATTGATAATTAAATGACTTCTGCTCTATTGTGAATTTTGAAAAACCTGCTTTACCCAGCAAACCTTCAAGTACGCCTGGCGCTCCAAGAGAGGTTATCTTCGCAAGTGGCGGGTGTTTTTCCTTTGGCAGATATTTCTTAAATACCTCGTATGACCAATACATAATCGGCATAGTCTCCGGAGTGCTCCATACGGCAATTGCAAATTGTCCATCCTCTTTGAGAACCCGATACATCTCCTTTAATCCCTGAAGGGGGTCATTGAACAACATTACACCGAAACGGCATACTGCATGGTCAAACGATTTATCTTCAAATGTTAGCTTCTCTGCCGGCATACATTGAAAGGAGATATTCCTGAGAGACTCCTTAACTACCTTTTTCTGTGCAGCCCTGACCATCCCCTCAGCCGCATCAATACCTGTTATTTCTACACCTCCGTTCATCCTCTTTGCAAGTGTAATCGCAGGCTCTCCCGTTCCTGAAGCAATGTCTATAACCTTATCCCCATTTTGAACATCAAGTAAATACAATAGTGCCTCGCCAACAGGTTTAAGCTGCGGCAGCCACATATCAAATTTCTCGGCAATCTTATCCCAATTAATCTGATTGGCTTCTTCACTCATAGTCTTACTCCAAATTATTAATGGCGCGCCCGGGGAGACTCGAACTCCCAACCTGCGGATTCGAAGTCCGACGCTCTATCCAATTGAGCTACGGGCGCAATCCGTTGTATAGTTTGAAGTTAAAGACTGTTTTTACAGCCATAAATAATATTTTATACCTTACCATGCCTAAAATTTGGATAATTGA
>JACRGN010000058.1 GCA_016234205.1 Nitrospinota bacterium
GATTAGCCACAGAGACACAGAGGCACAGAGCAAAGAAAAAAATAATTTATAAGGAACCCATGAATATAGAAATGTTTTTCATGGTTTCTTGGTTTCCTTATAAAAAACATTTTGATATTTTCTCCGTGTCTCCGTGCCTCAGTGGCACATATTTATAATTTCCTAAATTATGGGAGGTTTGAGTGGAAAATAGAGATAAGAAATTACAGCTGATTCAGATGGTTCTTGATAAAATCAATGCAGGCTACACAGCCGAAGAGGTATTGAGTTTCACATACGATATCGTAAAAGAACTCTTTAAATGCCAGTCAATAGCCATTTTAACCAAAGGACAAAAATCTTTTCATATAAAGGTCATCACTTCAAGGGGTTTAAGCGGGGATTTCATAAAACACCTTCAGGTGGATGAAAAAAAGGAATTGCTCAAGGATATTTCAAATCAGAAGAAATATCTCCTGATAACCGAAAATACCGATTCCAAAAAAAGAGGGCTTTATAAATTTGAATACGAGAACAAAACACTCCTCGCAGTCCCTATGAAACATGGGAATAAATGGGTCGGATTTACCTATATGGACAGCAGGGAGAAGGATGCATTTTCGGATGAGGACATACGGATCTTTGTAGAGCTTGTCAATCTCCTCACTGTAATAGTAGAGTATGGGAGGCTTGAGGACCAGCTTCGTCAGGTATCAAATTATGACGGGCTTACAAAGCTATACAGTTATAGATATTTCCATGAATCGCTGCTGCATGAAATAAAAAGGACAACCCATGATAAGAGCCATCTCTCCCTCTGCATTGTCTCCGTTGACCATCTGAAAGACTATAATCACATTAACGGTCATATGAAGGGGGATTCTGCACTTCAGGTTATTGGAAAGATTATTGAAGAAAATGTGAGGGATATTGATATCCCGGCACGATACGGCGGAGCCAAGTTTGTCATAATCATGCCTTCATGTGAAATTAGTGAGGCAAAGAAGGTTGCCGAGAATATAAGAAGCAAGGTAGAAAAGACCTCTTTTGAAAGTAAAGAGCCGAAACTTCTGTTGAGTATAGCCCTAACTACCTATCCTGCAGATGCCGTGAATGAAAGAGACTTAATCAATAAGGCTGAGCAGGCTTTATATTACTGCAAGAGGGAAAAGGGTAATATAGTTAAGGCATTTTCAGAAATTCCATAAAGGACATAGACAAAGGGCATTATTACTTGTAACTGGTGCACTTCATTTAAGGAGAAACTTGAGGGGTATAATTACATCAAAAAGCAAGACCCCATTCTTGTTTCTATAACAAGAGCATTTTAATGGGTGACCCCAGATTCTTCAAAATGACCACACTCTATCTTCATTTCTGCCACCACGCTATCTGCATTTTCATGAACTTTTTTTAGGTAATCCAATATAGTCATGCCTTTTGACTCTTCATAACACTTTTCCTTCCATTCCCATACTTCTTCTAATGCCTTAGAAATCATTACCATCTTCATAATCAACCTCCATTGGCGTTACAATCCTTATTGGATAATTATACCCATTCTCCAAGTTTATCAATAATACAGCCTTTTCCTTTTTAATATTGGCAAGGTGTTTGAAATTCCAACTTAAAAGCACATCCATTTCAAAGACTACAGCATAGGCAATATGCAATGCATCCTCAATCTTTACTTTTGGTATAATACCTTTATCAATATAAATCTCTGCCAACTTGCTTATCTCTACATCTTTATAATTGGGCATCCTTATAAGATGGTAATCTTCAATAATGGATAAAAGACCGTTTCTTTTTATTATATCATTTGTTTTGGTTATTTCATTTATAACTACATCAGAAATATAAACTTCAAATCTTTTTCCAATCTTAACTATTTCAAAAAACTCCTCTGTAATTTTCTTTAGCTCAGGCACATCCTCAGCAAACAAAAAATTTAAAACTGATGTATCAAGGTAAAGTTTCAATTTTCTCATGGTTAAATTATATCATGCCAAAATAAGGAGATTCAAAGATAAATTGGTGAAAGAAGGTGTAAGAGGAGGAAAAGAGAGAAAATAGAACCGCCTGGTTTTACGGCAATACGGCAACTCTCAATAGATGTTATCTTCTACTGCACATGCAATATTTGTAGATAACAAATAATAACTTTATCTTATAGTTCTAATCAGCCTGTTTTTATTAACTATTCAATTTTTTGCTCAATAGCTCGAAACCTTCAAATTTTCCTTAGTTGTTCCAGGAGGATTCTGGTATATATTCATTAAAACAGCACGTGCAAAAGAGCCGTCATTTTTTGCGCCATCTGGGATAAAACCTTCTTTTATTCCTTCTCCTCCATAAAATCCATCAAAGTGCCCTATCATCCCAAGGCAGTGCATTATTTCATGCTCGGTTACAGTTATGAATTCTCCTGTTTGAGGGAATCTATTATCTCTGACAGCATAAGATGTTCCTAAACTTTCTCCACGGCATGCACTGCTCTCGTCAGTATAATCATTCCCTACTGCCGCATGCCCGCCTGTCTCTGAATATCCGTGGATTACTGCTATTCCTCCTTTGCCTTGCTGAAGCTCATCCAAAGAACTAACTCTTTGAAAACCGATTAATCCTTTAGTGTATATCTCAATATTATTTACTGCTTCGTCAAAATACCCAATTCCTCCGGTGTATATTTTTATTGGAGTCCTGTAACGGAATAAAGCATTAACCGGAGAATTATACCACAATCCGCTATTTGTATTGATCATTGTGTTTTTAATTTCTTCAGGAGAGTAGTCTGGTTTCCAGTTTCTTAGGTTTGTAAGAATGTAGTTATTGTCGCATCCTGTTCCTGTGCCGGTTGTAGTGCTTCCGCCAGTTCCGTTTGTGCCAGTAGTATTAGTAGTATCTGTAGTATCTGTAGTGTTAGTGTTATTAGTAGTGTTGCCTCCTCCGCCTCCTCCCCCGCTTCCGCATCCTGTTAAAAAATTAATTACGCTGATTCCTCCAGAGAGGGCTATTGCTGATTTTCCGATGGTTTTCAGGAAATCCCTTCTGTTTGAATAAATTTCTTTTTGCAGAAGATAAGAGTAGGGAAAATTACTAAAGGAATTTAAACTGACTGAGCAATCTTCATGCCAATTGACCCTTCGGCAGGTTCAGGAGTGAGGTTTAGAATAGGTAAGCCCTCCTAACTTTATGGGGAAAATATATCATCATAAAGTATTTTGTCAAGATTTTTTTCGGTCAAGAACAAAAGAAAAAGATTAAGGAGAATGGAGAAACTGGAGAAAAGGAGAAAAAAGAAATCTCTCCATTTCTCCATCTTCTTCCCCCTTTCTCCTTATATGTTTTTTATAATTTCCTATACATGAACAAAAACCTGATTTTAGACAGGATATACAGGATAAAACAGGATAACCCCTGATTGAATCTATCAGGGGCAAAAAATAACCCTGTCAATCTTGTTAATCCTGTCTAAGTGGTTTTATAATTTTCTAACTACATATTTTCTTATCTCATCTGCAGCGAGCACAACTACAGGAAAGATTAAAAGCAGCATCCAGTCATTCAACTGTAGAGGTGCAAGACCAAAGATTTTCTGGAATAAAGCCGTATAGTCAAGGATTAGAATTAGAATAACCTCTATAGCAATTCCTATAAGTATCAATCTGTTTTTAAAAAAACCCGCACTTAATACAGACTCCATCTCTGTCCTGCATGCAAATACATTCCCAATCTGAGAGGCAACAATCCCGCATAGGCTCATTGTTGTTGCCGTGGCATATACAACGCCTGATGAAGGCATATCCATGCCGGGCTCCCATCCCCTTGACCAATATGCAAAGAAAAAACCTGACATACATAAAATGGCCTCAATCGGTCCTAAAAACAGATATGCCCTCGTAAGGAGTTTTAAATCCAGGAGCCTTTTATCCTTCGGCCTCGGCGGCTGATTCATTATCCCCTTTTCAGGCGGCTCTACACCAAGTCCAAGGGCTGGAACGACATCGGTGCCGAGGTCAATGGCAAGGATTTGCATCACTGTGAGGGGAAGGGGTATTCTGAATATGACAAAGGCTATAAACGGGACAATCTCAGGGATATTACTGGCAAAGATGTATGTAACAAATTTTTTAATATTCGCATAGACCCCCCTTCCCTCCCTCACCGCATCTACAATAGCTGCAAAGTTATCATCTGACAGTATGATTTCTGCCGATTCCTTCGCCACATCACTCCCCCTGATACCCATTGCAATCCCGATATCTGCCTTTTTAAGGGCAGGGGCATCATTAACACCGTCACCTGTCACCGCTACAATCTCACCATTATCCTGAAAGGCGGAGACGACCCGCAGTTTGTCCCTTGGTGCAGCCCTTGCAAATATTACCTCCCCTTTTTTAAGAATCTCTTTCAATTCCCGATGGGAAAGACGGTTAAGCTCTTCACCTGTAATAACCTTAGTCTCTTTTCCTCCTATACCAACCTGTTCTGCAATAGTCTTTGCAGTAATACCGTAATCACCTGTAATCATTACAACCCTTATACCAGCCGATTGACATTCATGAACTGCATTTCTAACCTCAGCCCTTGGCGGGTCAAACATTGCAACGAGCCCTATAAATGTCAAATCTCTTTCTGTTTCCCCAACTGTATATTCATTCTGGAATTCAATCTCACGGCAGGCTACAGCTAAGATACGAAGCCCCTTTTCTGCCATACTGTCATTCTGTTTCAGGATTGTCTCCCTCTCCTCATCTGTAAGATTTACTGTCTTGTCATCTAAATATATTTTTGTGCATAAACTCAGGGTCTCCTTCGGTGCACCTTTCACATAGGCTATTATCCTTGCCCCTTGCCCCTTGCCCCTTGCCCCTTCTTCATATATTGTTGTCATCCTCTTTCTCATACTCTCAAAGGGCAGATGTGCAACCCTATAATTTTTACTCCTTAAAGTCTCTATCTTCAAGCCGCCCTTTTCACCAAGGCTTAATAATGCACCTTCTGTAGGGTCACCAATTACTCTCCAATAAGGTACCTCTTTTGAGGGTGGACATAGATTTGCATTATTACAAAGTGCAGACGCAGTCAACAGATTGTCAATACCATCTCGTTTAAAATCATCACCTGTGATGGACTTTCCATTATACAGAAATTCACCTATCGGCTCGTAACCTCCACCTGTAACTTCTATCAGCTTTCCATTAACAAAAAGATTTTTAACACACATCTGATTTGTTGTTAATGTCCCTGTCTTGTCAGTGCATATAACTGTTGCAGAACCAAGTGTCTCAACCGCAGAGAGCTTTTTAACTATTGCACCTCTCCTTGCCATCCTCTGCACACCCATAGCAAGGGATAAGGAGACTGTCGGCAAAAGCCCTTCAGGCACATTCGCAACAATTATGCCGATTGCAAATATAAAACTCTCTGCAAAGGTAAGCCCTGCAATAGTAAAACCAAGAAAGAAAAATATCGCACCGAGTGCTATTGCAATTAAGGTAACAATCTTTGTTACATTCACCATTTCCCTTTGAAGGGGGCTCATCTCAGATTTTATTGCCTGTGCAAGATATGCAACTCTCCCTATCTCTGTATCCATGCCGGTTGCAGTAACAACAACCCTGCCGCTGCCTGATAGAACACCGGTACCTGCAAATACAAGGTTGGGTATCTCTGTCCATATAAAGTTTTTGCCATCTGCAACCGGCTCAGCAACCTTGTAAATAGGCTTACTCTCGCCTGTGAGAGGGCTGTTATCAACACGCATCTCTTCCGCACTTACCAGCCTTCCATCTGCAGGTATGCTGTCACCTTCGGAAAGCTCTATAAGGTCTCCGGGCACAATCTGTAACGCCTCTATTTCCTTAATAATACTATCCCTTATCACCTTAACCTTTCTCGGCAGCAGCCTCTGAAGAGCGTCAACAGACCTCTCTGCCTTGTATTCCTGCCAGAAACTGAATACTGCATTTATGATTATGACCAGAAATATTGCGATACCAAGTTGAGGCATATCTGCAACAAATGCCATGATTCCACCTATCCATAGCAATACTGCAAAGAGATTTAAAAAGAGGTTATAAAAAAAATCCTTTATCAGATGCCCTTTTTCTACCTTTTTTAATATATTTTGTCCCACAACCACCAGGCGGTGAAGGGCATCTTTATCGGAAAGACCATTTTCCGATGTTGAGAGTTCAGAAAAGACCTCTGACCTGTTAAGAGGTATATATACAGACCTCCCCGCCTCTTCCTCCCTTCTGATAATCTTCCTCACATCTTCAATTGTCCTGGCGGAAAGTATTGCATGACGGAACGCCCTGTTAAGCAGAAGCCCTTCCAGTTTTGATAATAACTGGAGATGGGTCCCGCTCTCTTTTACAGGGGATATTAAAAGGAAGAATATTTGGGATGCTGCCCTTTCAGTCGGGTGGGGTATGTTTCTCTTTGATACGGCAATTGCAACCTTGATGGTATCAATCTTTTCTGAGAGGCTATGGAATATGGCGGCCTTTGAGCCAAATAGGACACCATCAATACTCTCGTGGTCTTTAAGGTCATGAATAACCTCTTCCCTGTGCCACTCCTTCATTGATGACAGCAGATTACCTGCCATCTGCCTCAAGACCCCTTCATGGTTTCTTGCCTTTACATTAAGGAGTATGACTTCAAGATGGCTGAAGATGTTCATAAGGCTATAAACCGGGACTACAGACTATTCATCCCGGATTAGAGAAGATATTGCCGAATTAAGATTTTGTTAAAAGGTTCATCTTTTTTTAAATGATTCAATCTTGAAATTCAGATTAGGAAACTCATTAGGCAGTTTCGTAATGTTATAAACCATGACACCGATGGACATTCTATCCAACCACGAAGAAGCCGGCCACCCCACATGAACTGTAATGTTTTTATCAGATAACTCGTAAGAGATCAAATGCAATAACGCCCTAATCTTATTAATTATAGTTGCCTTCTTCACTGGAAATCGAAAATGATTCTCTGAAATTTTTGGCGGGATTCTTTCCCTTGGCGAAAAAAAACTTACAAATACAGTTAGGTCATAAGCCTTAGTTATTTCTAAATCTCTGGGTCTTTTAAAACAAATATGAACATTTTTTTTATCAGATTCTGCAATATGAAAAATTAAATCCATAGGTTTTTCAGCCTTTTCTACTTCAACTATTTCAGGAGACCGTTTTTGCGCTACAATAATTCCTGCTATCAGGGAAATGGCTGTCGCAACACCCAAAAGAACTGTTCCATAAGGTTTATGATACGCTAAATACAAAAAACAACTAAAAAGGATTAAAAATAAAAATAAGGTCCCTGTCCTAGAGGTATTATATGCATGAACTTCTTTAGTTCCTTTAAAATACCGGTATATTAACAGTGAGCCTATGTTGATAACAAAGCTCGCTACAAGACCTAATGCATACATCTCTGCCAGTGTCCCCTGACTTCCATTCGTAACAAAAATAATAAAGGTGTATAAGATTGCATTAGTAATATGAAGCCTATACAAAGAATTATGCCTGTTAGTTTTGATAATCCAATCAAAACCGTAACGATGTGCAACCCTTTCCATCAACTCGCTTGAAGCGATATAGGCTGTATTTACAGCCATTATCAAGGTAATGCTTGCTAAAACTGCCACAATCATTCCAAAAGGAACATTTGCAACATGCACGGCAAAATAAGTAATTAAATCTGTTTCGTGTTCTTTTAAATTAATATTCTCCGAAAGCGACAGAGCAGAAATAAGTGGGGTAACAATCCCTACGGTGAGGGCAAGAAAAATATATGCCCTTCCAATATCCCGCCAGCTTTTTACCAATCCAGATGTTTGTAAAACTGATTCAACTCCAGAATAAGCCAAAATACAACTTGAAATACTTGCAATAAGAATATAGTAACTATTAAATATACCGCCATTATAAAGCTGTTTGGTGGAATTAACTGCACTGTCTTTCATAACAGCAAGTTGACTTAAGTTAACATTTAAAATTCCAGCAAGTATTAAGTTTACCAAAACAAATGCAGCAAAAATAAAAATTCCAAAAGTAAATTTGGCATTTTCCTTTATGCCTAATATATTCAAACCTGCAATTGCCCAGATGATTGCAACTTCCAATACAAATTTTGCAGTAATGGAAAGATTAATAAATGAAGTTCCATTTTCAACAGCGCTTACTGTTGATATACTTGCAGTGAGAATATAATCCACTATAATTGATGCAACTGCAATGAATGAAATAACAGGGCCCAAAACTAAATATGAAAAATTATATACACCGCCGCCTTTAATATTATTCACCTCAAGAATTTCTCCGATTTCAACCATTCTTGTAGAAAGAAATCGTATTAATATGGAAGTAAATGCAATGTAGAAAATGGCATTTGTTCCGATAAAACGAAAAGCTTCGCTCGGGGCATAAAATATGGAAGTCAGCTCATCCATTAATGTAATAATTGCAATTGCAAAAAAAGTAAGAAACCATTTTCCCTGGTCAAAATAAGAAAGCAGATTTTTCTTCCGCATCAATAAAACAAAAATAGCAATCAGTATAATATTTGTAAAAATGTATATAAATATTTTCACTTAAAAATACATCTCCTTAAAAAGGTATGTATAAAACCTTGAAATAGCTTTTACCATTCTTTTTACCAAGCTCTAACAGCCCCTTCAATATTGAAAAGCTCCCCCCGTCTCCCCTCTTTTCATAGGATATAAGAAATGATAAATCTATAAACTCGCCAAAGTCATTCTTCTTATGAGAATAGAGACCCCATAATAATTTTGATTCCATCTCCCCTTTTATATTTGAATCATACTCATATAGCCTGAAGATTGGGGCATAGTTCTTCTCAAAACCCTCAGTCTCAATAGGAATTATCTCCGGGAAGTGAAAGATGGTCTCCCCATCCTTTTTACTTTTATAATTGAAAAGGGGCCATAACCTTAACTGAAAAGAGTTCGGAGTTCGGAGTTCGGAGTTCGGAGTTTTATTTGCGGATGTTTCATATTCATATTTGCTTATAAGCAAAAACCTGTGGACTATCTTCTCTGAGTCTTCGGGATACTCTCTCTTGTATGTATAAAGAGGCCAGAGGAAGAAACGTTCATTCAAATGCTCTTTATCTCTATAACCATATATGGGAAACACTTTAAAAACATTCAAATTATCACCCTTCCCTTTCTGAATAATGGGCCAGGGGAAATCCCAGAGTGTAAGATTTTCATCATCATCATGGAGGTAGTTAAAGAATGGCCAGATGATACTCTTTGTAACCCTGTTAGGAGATGTTTCAGAGGCATAAAGGGGGAGGAATGCCCTGTATTTCTTGGGACGTGATGTATCAAGGTCTGTATTTTGATAATGGATTAGCGGCCAGAGGAAAAACTTTTTTGAGTATTCACCCTCCTTTTCCTTATAACCGAAGAGGGGCCACATTCTAAATCCCGACTCCTTTTCACCTGTAATTGTTGAAAAGATAGGCCAGATAAAGTCTTTATTTACTGTCTTATCATCTCTCGTCCTCGCATAAATAGGCCATAAAACAAATTTTATCTCATCCTTGCCAAACCTCTTCCTCATATCACCATAAATTGGAAACAAGCCGCCGTAACCCTCACCCTCCTCCGTCTGCCCCCAGAATACAGGGAAAAAGCCAAAGTCCCTTTTCTTCCCTTCCGTTTCCTTAAATTCCTTTCTTGATGTGAAAAGTGGCGTAAACCTTGATGAGCTCTCCTCAGAATTCCTTTTATATTTGCCGAGGGGATAGATAACATCCACATCACTTGTATCATCCTTTTTATCTTCTGTCTTAGAATAAAATGGCCTGAATATCTTCTCCTCTTTTTGAGCCTCCTTTTCAATTGTTATAAACGGACCTAAAATATTATATCGGGTTATATTTTTCTCTCCATCATAGGTATAGTCAAAAAAGGGCTGATAGTTTCCGGTCTCATATTGTTTAGCCTTCTGTTCATCCGCATCAGGACTTTTATTCTCTATATTTTTATTATGAGAAGTGGCACAGCTTATTAAGACTAAAATACAGGATGAGAGACTTAAAAATATTTTGATTTTATTTCTCATATCAAACCAAATAAAACTCCGATTTTTTTAAAGTTTATTCTATTATTTAATAAAAAAATGTAAATTTTCGTAACTTATTTTTACTGCACCCTCAAGTTGTAAGAGCCATAGGTTGATATTGCACCTGAATCTGAATACGCCTTTGACCTCACATAATATGTCCCTGTTGCAGTTGCAGTCCATGTTATAAGAGAGGACTTATCAGTACCAGTTAGAGACCTGTCATCATTGGATGTAATCAGAGTAGCCCCATCTGTGCTATAGAGAAAAAGATGTGTATCCGCACCATTTGTAAGATTGAGGGTTTCTATAGTATAGGTCGTCCCACTTGTAGCGATAAAACTTATCCAGTCCTCATCCCCTGAAGGATAGTAGGTATGGTGATAAGATGTACCAAGGGTTACTGTCTTTGCCTGACTTCTGTTGTTGTCACTCTCATAGCTGTCAGACGCATATTCAATAGACCTTGCACTAAATATAGAGGATGGATTGAGTGTACTGCCCTGCCCCCTAACAAACCAGCCGTCCCAGAAGTCTTCTAAACTAACCTCTACGGCTGTTGGCAGATAATTCTTTGATACATCCCATACACCACTAAAACCTGCTGATAAGAATATATTCCAAAGGACAGATGATACTGACAACTCATTATCAGAGCCTGTTGCAAGGGATGAGTATGAAGGCGTTTTTATTTCATAGGAAAATAAAAGATTTCCGTTTCCACTCCCTCCTGTAGTATCCACATAATACTCTGGATTTGAATAGCCTGCATAACTCCTGACACTACTGCCAAAAAATGTAGCCCACCCTTCAGACCATGCAAGCCTTATATCGTAATGTCCTGTTATTGTATGTGTTCCGCCGGGAGAGTTATCCTTTGAAAAATTATTTGATACCCAATGACCAAATTCATGGAGTATTACCATATCATCATAACAATCACTGTCTGTTGATTTCCCAAGAAAATGCAGGTCATTCGCGGCAGCACTGTAATATGTCCCGTCTGTATTTCCGTCATACCAGATTGCCTTAACTTTACTTGATGTAAAACTGCCGTTCTTTGCAACTACAAACTCAGCCCCGTCTGTCAATGTATCAAGTATATTAAATGGCCCCCCTGCACCGCTGACAAGTGATGCATTAAGATTTTTTGAATAAGTCCCAGTTGATGCCGCGCTGAAAACATCAGATACTACTGAATATATACTATTACTCCCGTTTACAATCTCTATATTGTAAGCCTTTGTCCCCTTGCCAAATACTACCGATGTGGATGTAAGACACCTGACATAGACATTTGAGGAGGGGGGTGAAAGGGTTACAGAATAGTTACCGTTTATATCAGTTGATGCAGAGGCAATAACACTGGAATTTGATGAATTGATAATCTCAATATCGGCAAATCTTACTGCCTTATTCTGTGTGCCTGTAAATCCTGTAGAATCAAATGTCCTGTCTTCAAACTGGACTGCACCTGAAACCGTTGTTTTGCCACTACTTGGAGTAGTTGGTGTGCTGCCTGATGAACCACCCCCGCCACTGCCACAGGAGGCAAAAAAAAAGAGGCAAGAGACAAGAGACAAGAGGCAAGAAAAAAGCTGAAAGCTGAAAGCTGAAAGTTGAAAGAAGTCCCCTTTGAGCCTTGAGCCTTGAACTTTCTTGCATCTTGCATCTTGCATCTTGCCTCTTGTATCTCTATTCTCCCTTAAACTCAATAACTCCCCTGTCCTTTCCTTCTTTTATATGATTTTTTTTATATTCATTCTTTTTAGCAACAGGATTTATTTCTAAGGTTTCCTCTCTCCTTACAGTCTCGCCAGTAATCATCTTCAATATAATAACAGCCTTTAACTCGTAAGTTTTACTATCAGGAATATATATCTGATACTGGAAAGTCTCTGTTTTATCTACTTCCAATATGCCATTCCATTTTTTTGTACCACTGAGCAATTTGAGTTTTTCAGGGAGTTCTATCTGGATATCTATATTTGAATGCTCTACAAGAGGAATTACTCTAAGATTTACTACAACCATACCAGGGATTGAAGACTGTTTTGCAAACTCTATTATTACATCTATCGGAGGAATGGGTTTTGATGAAATTAACAGCAAGAAAAGGATGGGGAAAAATATGGAAATAATTTTTGATATTCTATTTTTTGAAAAAAGCATTTTAGAAACCACATTACTAACCTTTCAATCTCTTAAGAATCGGACATGTATCCTCAGTGCATAGTTTATATTTTGAAGCAAACTCTGATTTTGGAATGACCTTTACCTGTATTCCACTTGGGCGACCCTTTGCAGATACATACTCCAGATTTACCACATCCTTTCCCTCTACATCCCTTGCCCAATAACAATTCGTCCCACCGCCTACCACATTAACCTCCTCGTGATAGTGACCATCTATCTTCTGTGATATATCTATCGTTTGGGCTTCTCCCTTTGATTCCTGATTTGCCGGGGATGTTTTGGGTTTTTCATAGAATGCCCCAATCAATCTGGCAGACTCCTCTTTTACCTTCTTTTCCTTACTCTTAGGTTCAATCTTCCCATACCATGATACACCTGCAGTTTGACTTTGCCTGGACTGGCTCTGTTGAGGTGTTTTTGCCTCTACAACGACAGGTTTTTCAAGCACCTCTGCCATTTTCCTGTTGAGCGTCTCTGAATTTATAGGGGTGATTATAAAATTATTTGCCCCTGCCCCGACAGCCTTTATAATATCCTCTTTATTATCTCCCGGTGTCATGACAATAACCGGCAGAGTTTTTTTATCAAACTGTTTTCTAACCTCCTTTAAAAAATCACATGCCGACATTCCATTTATATTCCAGTTTAAAAGGACAAGGTTTATAGCACATCTCTTTGGAGCCTTCTTGCCTGCAAAGAGGGATGCCATGCCATCATCTATCGTATATTCAATAACCCTGTTTAGTGCCTCACCACCCTCGCTGGCAGTGACAATATCATTAAGCCCCAACTGACTGCTCATAACATTCCTTGCTGACTCTCTACTGATAGTATCACTCTCAACTAATAATATCTTGATCTTTGCAATAGTCATACAATCTCCAGTTTTTTTCCTGCCTTTTCAAATGACTCCAACGCAGCATCTAAGTCAGCCTTACTGTGAGTTGCCATCACCGTCACCCTCAGTCTTGATTTGCCATGCGGGACTGTCGGGGGACGAATCCCCTGAACAAAAACACCTTCTTTTAAGAGCATCTGACTCATCTCAACCGCCCTATGGGTATCACCAACAAATACAGGTATAATCTGTGACTCGCTTCCCATTATATCAAATCCTATATTCTTAAGCCCATCTTTTAAATATCTGACATTCTTCCACAATAAATCTCTTAAATCATCCCCTTTTTCTATAATATCAATGGCTGCAATTGATGATGCAATAACTGATGGCGGAAGGGAGGTAGTGTATATAAAACTCCTTGCCCTGTTTATAAGAAACTCAATTAACTTTTTCCTTCCTGCAACAAAACCTCCAAAAGAGCCAACCGCCTTACTCAATGTCCCCATAATTATATCTATACTATCATTCAATCCAAAATACTCACCTGTGCCCCTTCCATTCTTACCAAGAATGCCAGTGGCATGGGCGTCATCAACCATTAAAATAGCGGAATATCTCTTTGCAAGCAGGACTATCGCTTTTAAGGGGGCAATATCCCCGTCCATACTGAATATCCCGTCTGTAACAATAAGCCTCTTCTTAAAACCTGAAGACTTTTTAAGAAATTTCTCAAGTGCATCTATATCTTTATGCGGATACCTCTTTAACTCTGCCCCGCTTAAAAGGCAGCCGTCAATAATGCTTGCGTGATTCAGCTTATCACAAAATATTACATCTCCCTTTCCGCATATAGAAGATAGGACACCCAAGTTTGCTGTATATCCTGAATTAAATAAAATTGCTGACTCTGTTTTCTTAAAAGATGCAATCTTCTCCTCCAATTCCTTATGGAGCTCCATACTGCCAGAAATCAGCCTTGACGCACCTGAGCCGCATCCGAATTTCTCTATTGCTGAAACAGCAGCCTTTTTTATTTCAGGATGCGAGGCAAGCCCAAGATAATTATTGGATGAAAGAAGGATTACCTCCCTTCCGCCAATCCTTACCCTATTCCCCTGCTCTCCTTCTATAATTTTTAATTCCCTATAAAGCCCCTCCCTTTTCAATTCCGCAAGCTCATCATCTATAAAATCCATAAAAAACCTTAGAACACAAATTTCACGAATATACGAATGGCAC
>JACRGN010000062.1 GCA_016234205.1 Nitrospinota bacterium
AGAATGCAAAGGCAATATACGGCAGGATGCAGGCAGAGAGGGACAGGATTGCAAAACAGTATCGCTCTGAAGGGTCGGAGGAGGCAACGAAGATAAGGGCGGAGACTGACAGAGAGAAGGTTGTGCTTCTGGCAGAGGCTTATAAGGAAGAGCAGAAGATAAAGGGAGAGGGGGAAGCGTTGGCTATAAAGATATATGCAGATGCCTTCCAATCAGACCCTGAATTTTATACATTCACCCGTTCACTTGAGGCTTATAAAAGGTCTCTTAAAGATAAAACCACAGTCATCTTATCTCCCGAATCAGATTTTTTAAAATACATGAAGTAAAAAATATAAAGGAGAAAGGGAGAAGAGGGAGAAATGGAGAAAAAATCTTTAAAATTATTTTAAAGAAAACCTATATTCTCCCCTTTCCCAATTTCCCCATATCTCCTCAACCTTTTTCTTTTATTTTTATGCAAAAGATACCATTAAACCTTGCAAAATCCGGAATGAGGCTGGCAAAGGCAGTATTTAATGAAAAAGGATTAGTCCTCTGCGGTGAGGGGGTGGAGTTAAGCGAGGCACTTATATCCCGCCTGTCAAATCTAAATATTAACAAGATAACAGTAGAGGGGCATCCTGTTGATACAGGCGTAGAAGAGAAACCTCTTGAAGAGCAGCTAAAGGATTTAGAAAAGAGATTTGAAAAGGTGAAATCAGATACTCTTATGAAGATGATAAAGGATACGATTGAAAGACAAATCAGAGAAAGGATGAGGACAAACACTTAGTTAGCCACTGACTAACACGGACTTAAGTAAAAGGATTCAAGGATTCGAGGGTTCAAGGGTTATTTCTTTCACTCGACCCCTTGATTCCTTGACCCCTTGACACCTTTATGTTTTATCCGTGAAAATCTGTGGCAAAAGATTATGAGTATAGAAAAAAACAAGGTCAGAAGAAAGATTGAAGAACTGAAAAATCTTCCAACACTGCCGGGTGTAATTCGGAAAATCAGCCTGATGGTTGAGAGCCAGAATACATCTGCTGAAGAGGTTGGGAAGATAATCTCAAAAGACCAGATTCTGTCTGCAAAGGTTTTGAGGCTTATAAATTCCGCATTTTATGGATTTCCCGGCAGGATATCTTCTATAACCCACGGACTTGTCCTCCTCGGCTTCAGCGTGGTCAAGGGGCTTGTCTTGAGCACATCAATCTTTGACATAATGATAAGCAAGGGAATGGCTGACCTATGGAAGCATTCCGTTGGGTGCGCAACAATTGCAGGTATCATCGCAAGGAAATTAAACCAGCCTGAGCCTGAGGAGGTATCAACTGCAGCCCTCCTCCACGATTTTGGAAAGGTTGTCCTTAAATTAGAATTGCCTGAGGAAACCGCTAAGGCTGAAAAGATTGTTCAGGAAAAAAATATCCCAATTTATGAGGCCGAGAATGAGGTATTTGAATTCACACATTCCACTGTTGGAAACTGGCTCTGTGAAAAATGGAATCTGCCGAAAACTCTCTCTGACCCGATTACATATCACCATCAGCCCTCTCTCTCAAGGCTTGCACCTCGTCAGACCGCCATGGTTCATCTGTCAGATATTTTAATCAGGGCAAAGGGATTCGGGTTTGCCGGCGATATGTTTGTCTCGCAGATAGACAAGACAGCATTGGAGAGCCTTAAGATTACACCGCAGATTTTAGAAGATATAATAATTAATATGGACGGAGGGCTTGAGGATATTGATGAGTCCATGTTCTCTGTCGGCAGTGAGCAGTGAGGATTAAACCCAAAAAATTCGTGAAAGACCTTATGTCCCTTCCACTTGCCGTTCAGACAGCCGTCCATGGCTGTCTGAACTGTGGAAATTTTCACTTTTTACCATCCGTGGAAAAGTGAAAATTTGACAGTCGCTACAGGAACATAAGGTCTTATCTAAATCGTTCGTGCATTATTTAGGTTAAACTGTGAGTGAAAATAAAAAGAGAATACTCATCATAGAAGATGACACTTCAACAGCAGAATTGATGCAGGGCACCCTTAATAAAAAGGGATTTCTTGCCTACAGTGTAAAAGACAGCAGAAAGGCACTGGACACAATATACAATGAACCTCCTGATTTGATAATTGCAGATATTGATATGCCATCTATTGGGGGGGATGACCTGTGTAAGAAACTAAAGGGTGATACAGTATATGGACACCTCCCTATCATACTCCTTATTCCGTCAGGCCCATCAGGGAGCAAAATAGACTGGGACTCAATACCTGCAGATGACTATCTCATAAAGCCTGTCAGCCCGGATGAATTAAATCTCAGGGTCTCCCTCTCTTTTTCAAGGGCTAATAGGGAGCTTGATGCAAACCCGCTCACACGGCTTCCTGGCAACAACTCCATCATTAAAGAAATTCAGAAAAGGATTGATGCCGGTGATAAGTTTGCACTGGCATACATAGACCTTGACCATTTCAAGGCATACAATGATAAATATGGTTTTTCCAGAGGGGATGAGATTTTAAGAATGACAGCCCGTGTTGTAACAAATTCCATCAGGGAATTAAACCGCCCTGATGCGTTTGTCGGGCATGTAGGTGGAGATGACTTTGTATTTATTGTGCCGTCAAAATTATCAGATGATGCTTGTAACAAGATAATAAAATATTTTGACCTCATAATTCCTACCTTCTACGATGAAGATGACAGGGTGAGGGGTTATATTGACTCCACTAACAGAAAAGGTGGTAAGGAGAGGTTCCCCCTTATGACCATCTCAATAGCAGTCGTAACAAATGAGAAGAGAAAAATCAAGCACCTCGGAGAGGCGAGTGCAATCGCCGCAGACCTAAAAAAACATGCAAAATCTATATCGGGGAGTGTATTTGTAAAGGATTTAAGGGGTGGGAAGACAAAAGGTTAAATGGGTGAATAGGAAATTCTCATCGTTTCACCTATTCACCTTTATTAGGTAGTCTTTTTTGCTTCAGTCTTTGTCTCTGATTCATCCAGTTTTGCTGTAGTCTCAACCTCGTCCTGTATTTCCTTTGATGCCTTTCTGAAATTCCTTATACCCTTCCCCAGTCCTGCACCGATTTCAGGAAGCTTGCCTGCACCAAATATTATCAGGACAATAACCAGAATAACTATCAACTCAGGCATTCCAATTCCAAACATAGAAGCTCCTTTAAAAATAACGACAGGTTAAGGTTGAGGTTAAGGCTAAATTTTTTTCTCAACCTAAACCTCAGCCTTGACCTTAATATATCACCCCATTCATGTCGTGTCAAATTCATCAGTCTTCATCCTTTCAAAAATCTTGTCCACTATCCTCATCAATTCTTTTGCAGTAAATGGTTTATTTATATAATCAAAAGAACCGAGGTTTATCGCCTCCAGATATGTATCAATATTGCCATAGGCTGTCATCATAATAACATGCTGTTTTGAATCTTTC
>JACRGN010000063.1 GCA_016234205.1 Nitrospinota bacterium
GCACAGGTCTTCCGCCAAAGGAACTCTATGAGGCATTTAAGGGAAGTGTAGATTATTTTGTTAATCTGCAAAAGAAGGGTAAGATCGTTGCCATGGGAGGTATTGCAGGCCAGCATGGCAGTTACAAAATATTTAGCGTGGAAGACAGAAAGGAATTAGAGGAGCTCATAAAGAATGCGCCTTTGAGCGCCATTACAGATGATCAGATACATCAGATTGTGGAGTTTGATGCTGTATTGCAGCAGTTAAAAAGCCGCCTTGGGCTGATGGCGCAGAAAGTGTAAAGGTGTTGGAAGAAGATTTATGCGTACAAATTTTACGATGGCAACCTTTGTCTTGATGACATTTATCTTAGTGGTTTTTTTCACAATAATGGCTGTTCTAATCAGCCGTCATAGGGGGAACACCGGCGAATCTCATGCTACAAGACCTATAGATAACTCTTACCCTTTTTTTATTGCAAACCTTCGCCAGAAGGATTTTAGCGGCAGTGGTATAAAGGTTGTCAGAACATTGGAGGAAAACAAGGATTTCACACGCTATTTCATAACTTATAACAGTGAAAGACTGCAGATTACAGGGATGATGAATGTCCCCAGTGGAAAGGGTCCATTTCCAGCAGTTATCCTGAATCATGGTTATTATGATTCTAAGAAATTCAGCATCGGATACGGGTTTAAGGATGCCGCTGATCTCTTTGCAATGAGCGGATATGTGGCAGTTGGCTCAGATTATAGAAACTACGGCGACTCTGACAGTGGACCAAACTCCTTTCTCTACAATGGGGCTTTATATGATGTCCTGCACCTTGTAAGCGCAGTTAAAAGGCTCTCCCATGTTGACCCTGAAAGGATAGGCATGTGGGGTCATAGCGGGGGTGGCGGCCTAACCCTTAAATCTATCGTGGTTGACAATGGCATTAAGGCTGCAGCCCTTTACGCCTCTATGAGCGCAGATGATATTGACAACTATAAGGTCATAAAGAAATGGCATCCACAAGATATAAAAGAATTTACGGACAAAATGGGCTCCCCAAAAGGAAATCCAGAGGTCTTTGCAAAGAGGTCGCCTATAAATTATCTCTCAGATTTGAAGGCCTCAATTATCATCCACCATGGCGAAAGAGACAAGGCAGTCCCTATAACATGGTCAGAAAAGCTCAGGGATGCCCTTATCAGGGAGGGTAAGCAGGTTGAATACTATTCTTATCCTGACCAGGGGCATACCCTTGAGGGTAAGGCATGGGAAGATGCAATGAAACGGACTCTAACCTTTTTTGACCAGTATGTAAAGAGGGCTGTAAGGAATTGAAGAAACAACCTATGTTAAAAAATAGAAGACTATTGCTGGCTGTAGCTGTATTTCTATCGGTTATTCCTTTAACATGGTATATTCGCGATAATTCCACAGGGCCGATTGGTGATGTAAGTTTTATGGCCATTGAGAATATAAGGATAAAGGAGTTTAAACCAGAAGAACCTGAGATAATTAAAACAATAGAAGATAATAAAATTTATAAGAGTTATCTCATTACCTACAGGAGCGAGGGTCTTCGTATTACTGGGTTGATGAATGTCCCAGAAGGTAAAGGGCCGTTTCCTGTTATTTTTCTTAACTATGGACACTATCAATTTAAAAAATACCGCACCGGCGATGGCACAAAAGAGGCTGCTGATTTATTTGCAAGAAATGGATATGTTGCGGTTTCTCCTGATTATAGAAACTATGGAGGCTCTGATAAAGGGTCAGAACTATTTTTTACAGGATATGTATATGACTTAATGAACCTGATTGAGAGTGTTAAAAGATTGAAATATGTTGATAAAGATAGAATAGGATTAGAGGGGCACAGCATGGGCGCTGCCGTTGTTGTAAAGACTATTGTTATCAGGAAAAATATAAAGGCTGCTGCTGTTTTTGGTTCAATGAGTCCAGATGATATAGAAAATTATAATGCATTAATTAACTGGGGAGTGCCATTAGGTAAGGAGATAAAAAGAATATTTGGCACACCTGAAAACAACCCAGAATTATATTATAAAATGTCCCCGATTAACTATTTCAAGGATGTTTCTTCGCCTGTTATTATCCACATCGGGGAAGAGGACAAAAACACATCACCTGCATGGTCTATCACGCTCAGAGATGCTCTGATCAAGGCAGGGAAAAAAGTTGAATACTACTCTTACCCAGCAGAGGGACACACCCTTGAAGGCAAGGCATGGGATGAGGCAATGAAACGGACACTAACCTTTTTTGACCAGTACGTAAAAAAAGGGCGGCCACTCAGGCAGATTAGCAACTGACATCATCCCTTATACCGTCTAACACGAAAGGATATTAAAGGACATGAAATATAAAAACTACGCCATTTCGGTTATGGCATTTTCTATGCCTCTGTTGGGGATGAACAATCAACCTGTAGTTGATTTAAAATCCGTTGGAAGGGTAAAATTAACATCACATGACCACTTCAAATTTCTTGAGTCAAACGAGATTAATCCACTCAAATTTTTTATAGAGCCAATAGCGATTTCTTTAAATTATGCGCAAAAAAACTTTGGTTTTAGCTCTATTTCCATTGTAGGCATTTCTGGAGGAGGCTGGACTGCCACTTTATATTCTGCCATTGATACAAGAATCTCCAAAAGCTACCCTGTTGCTGGATCATTACCGCTTTATTTAACCTTCAGCTCGTTAGGCCATTATGAATGGAGCCTGCCCGAGCTTAACCATGTATCCAATTATCTTGAACTATATATCATGGGCTCATATGGTGGCGGACGCAAACAGCTTCAAGTATTAAATAAATATGACCCTTGCTGCTTTTCAGGAGTTGGATATCAGACGTATGAAAATGAAGTAAAAAAGGCAGTGTCCCTTTTAGGGAAAGGCGGGTTTGAAGTATATCTGGATGATACCCATAAAGACCACAAAATCTCAGATAATGCGCTCAATATAATAATTAATGACCTTGAAATGTGAGGTGATAAAATGCCCAAAAAAAGCCTTCTAATTTTAATATTGGTCTTTATTATTATTCTGCTGATTCCCTTTGCTGTTTTAAAGCAGGTTACTGTAAAAAGATTTGTGTTCAACGCAATGGAAACCTCTGCACATTCCCTGAAATGGGCTGTGCATTGGGGTAGATACCATTTTAACCCTGTAAGATGGGTCTTTGCAGAGGGAAAAACAGATATCCAGATAGAAGGTGGTTTTGAAGGTTCAAATGTTATGAATATAAGAAAGGTTTCAAAGAATCACTTTGAGGTAATGATGAAACCCGATGAACCATCTGACTATGTGTATCCAGGCCACATGCTCTATTGGTTCTATTTTAAGATAACAGGCGCCAAGGGAGAGACCGTTACTATTGATGTAGTAAATGCGGAGTTTCAGCCCAGAAGCTGGGATAACTATAGGCCTGTTTATAGTTATACCGAAAACCCAAACGACCTTTCTGACCATAACTGGAGGATGGTTACCCAGACAGAGCGTTTTTTTACTACCTTTAGTTTTACACATACCTATGAATCGGATTTGGCATGGGTGGCGTCAGGTTATCCCTACACCTATTCATATCTTCAAAACTATCTAAGAAGTATTAAGGGCAACCCTTATGTAGATGTAATGACTGTCGGCCATACTGCTGAAGGTAGAAATATTGATATTGTAAAGATTACTGATAGTTCCATCCCTGATAGAAAGAAAAAAAGCATATGGATTACTGCAGGAGAACACGCTGCAGAGAAGGAAGGCTCATGGGTAGCAGAAGGGATAATGGAGTTTTTGTTATCAAACAGCCCAAAGGCCAGTTCCATAAGGAAGCAGACTGTATTTTTTATTGTACCTCTCGCTGCCCCAGACGCCAATTATCATGGCAGGACTGTCAATCCACATACTGGTTTTGATATTAATCACCGCTATGAAGCCATTCCTCTTTTTAAGGGCAAAAAGGTTTCAATGACTGAAGAAACCACGGCTATCTGGAATACTGTAAAGGATTGGGTTAACAAAGGTGATAGTATAGATGTATGCATAAACCTTCATAATTCTCATGCTACCACCCCCAATGTAGATGGGATGATTCCAGAAGGAGAAGAAAATGGCCTTCTGTTACATAAGAAAATATTAGATAACCTTGATAATAGCTATACAAAAGAGACAACAAGGTTAAAGGCAAGTGTGAAAGCCTCTTTTCCAGGCAGGTGCGCCAAGGAATTCGGTTCGGTAGAGTTATACTATCATCTTAACCAACATGATCCAGGACACCGCCTTTCTCTTGAGGGTCTGAAAGGGATAGGTAAAGGCTTTGCGCCAGGGATACTTGATTTTTATGGTTTTCCTATAAAGTAATTATGATTCTCAATGCCCTATTACAACTTAATAGCTTAAGAAAGAATCAATGGCTCTCTTTTGAAGCCCTGCAAAGGATTCAGCTTGAGAGACTGAAATCTGTGGTAAGACACGTCTATAACAATATGCCTTACTACCGTAAACTATTTGATTCTGTGGGGGTGAGGCCTGAAGATATAAAAACACTTGCTGATATCAAGAAGATTCCAATAACAAATAAGAAAACTTTAAAAACTCAACCCTTAGAAGATATTGTAGCAAGGGGTGTAAACATTGAGAGATGCGTGAAAAGAAGAACCAGTGGTTCTACAGGCATACCTTTTTACATTTATCACACATGGGAAAACAAGCTCTATCAGACCCTTATGAATATGAGAATCCTCCTTGGCAATGGTGTAAAAATCAGGGACCGCTTTGCCCACATAACTGATACGAGACATATCCCTGGCTACGATTATTGGTTTCAGCGTTTTGGCATCTTAAGAAAATACTTTATATATGCTGCAGAACCTGCTTCCAAACAATTAGAAGAGCTAAAGAGAATAAAACCGGATGTCATTTATGGCTACTCCTCAAGCATAAGACTTTTAGCAGGAGAGATAAAAAAGAGAGGAGTGCGAGAGATAAATCCAAGGCTTATCTTTTGCGCTGCCGAGCTGTTAGAGCCAGGAGACAGAGAACTTATCAATTCGGCCTTTGGCGTAAAGCTTATAGATGTTTATGGCGCTGTAGAGGTGGGTGATATTGCATGGGAATGCGATGCCCATGAAGGCTATCACCTGAATATAGACAACATGGTCATAGAGTTCTTAAAGGACGGCAAAGATGTTTCTCCAGGAGAAGAGGGTAAGGTTGTATGCACCAGCCTTCACTCATATACCATGCCTTTCATAAGATATGAGCTTGGTGATGTGTGCATACCACTTGATAAGATGTGTTCCTGTGGCAGGGGGCTTCCCTTGATGAAGATGGTAATCGGCAGGGTAGATGATTTTATAGTTATGCCAGATGGGAAGCGGGTTTCTCCCTTAGTCTTTATTATACCCTCTATTCCAGGGATTGCACAATACAGGATCATCCAAAAGAGGATAGACAATCTTTTAGTTCAGATAGTGCCTAATAATGAGTTTTCAGAAAAGACTATAGTAAAGCTCAAAGAACATATTAAGTGGGTGACTGAAGAGATATCAGGTAAAAATAACATGAGCATTGACACTGTAAGGGTAACTGAAATTCCAAAGGACCCTTCTTCAGGTAAACTCAGAAGGGTAATATCAGAGATAAAGCCTTTATAAAGAGACTATTAAACAGTATCCATCTGGTCAAGAGAAAGTAGATTGACGGATTTAAGTGAAAAAGCAGGGTTAGATGGATGCATAAAGAAATTAGGAGTATGGGCAACAGAGGATAAACTGTGTTTAACTTAAACATTGGCATAATGGCTTACAACGAGGAAGCCAATATAGGGAGGCTTCTGGATTCCCTTTTGGCTCAGAGGGCTGCCCTCTGTTCTATTAATGAGATATATGTTGTTGCCAGCGGCTGCACAGATGATACTGAAACTGTAGTTGAAGAATATACTCGCAGAGACAAGAGGGTTAAACTCCTTATACAAAAGGAGAGGGAGGGAAAGGCCTCTGCCATCAATCTCTTTCTCTCAAAGGCTAAGGGTGATATCTTAATTCTTGCAGGCGCTGATACAGCGCTTGAGAAAAACACTATAGATAATCTGGTGAAGCCCTTTTCTGAGCCCACAATTGGAATGACTGGAGGCCATCCAATCCCTGTAGACAGCGCAGATAACTTCATTGGATTTACTGTAAACCTCCTCTGGAGGATGCACCACAGGGTTGCCCTTGAACACCCAAAGATGGGCGAGCTTGTTGCCTTTAGA
>JACRGN010000061.1 GCA_016234205.1 Nitrospinota bacterium
AATGCAGGATGTCAGGATGGGCAAGAGCATATCGTCGGGAGACGCAAAGAAGGCAGTGAATAACATGGCAGACAGCATAATGAGGAATAGAGATGCCCTCTTATGCCTAAGCCAGATAAAAAGCAAAGACGAATACACCTCATTTCACTCTATAAATGTATGTATACTATGCCTTGCCTTTGGCAGGCACATGGGATACAGCGAGATTGAGCTGAAGACATTAGGAATAGGAGCGTTGCTGCATGACATAGGAAAGACTAAGGTGCCGGATGAAATACTGAACAAGGCAGGAAAACTTACCCCCGAAGAATTTGAAATCATGAAGAAGCATACAATATACAGTGCAGAAATATTAAGCAAGACTCATGGGATACCGCAGAAGGCATTAGAAATCCCATTACAGCACCACGAGAGATATAACGGCACAGGCTATCCCAGGGGATTAAAAGGGGATGAAATAGGAGTCTCCGGCATGCTCTCATCAATAGCCGATGTATACGATGCAATAACGAGCACGAGGGTATATCACACAGGCGTATTACCCCATGACGCATTAAAGAGGATGTATGAATGGAAGGGGAAGGATTTTCACAACGGATTATTGGAGCAGTTTATCAAATGCGTAGGCATATACCCTCCCGGAACAATCATAAAACTCCAGACAGGAGAGGTAGGAGTGGTTGTATCCGTCAACCGTGCAAATGTATTAAAACCGAGGATTGCAGTTGTAATAGACGGGCAGAACAAGAGATACACCCCGCCTAAGACATTGGAGATGTCGAATGGAGGGGGTAAATGGAACATAAAAGAGATACTCGAACCGGCTTCTTGCGGAATAAATCCGCAGGAGATAATGAAGGGATTGTTATTTGACCAGATAGGGGTTTAAAAGTAACCATAGATTTCATAGATGATACAGAAATGTCATTCCCGCGAAAGCGGGAATCCAGTATTTAATCATAGATTCCTGCCTCCGCAGGAACGGCGTCTGTGTCAATCTGTGTAATCTGTGGTTGCATTAGGTCTCTGTTCTTTGCTTAAAGGTGGGGGAAGTATGATGAAAAGTAATAATGTGAACAATGGGGAAAAGGTCTTTATCCATGTTGACGATGATGTGAAAGAGCTAATACCGGGATTCCTTCAAAACAGGCACAGAGATGTTAAGACGATAATATATGCTCTGGAGTATGGTGATTATGAAACTATAAAGCTCCTGGGACACAGCATGAGGGGATCCGGTAACGGCTATGGCTTTCAAGAGATTACAAAAATCGGTAAATCTATCGAAATGGCTGCAAAGGATAGGAATTCTGAAGATATCAAAAAATGGATTGGTGAGCTTTCAAGCTACCTTGAAAGAGTTGAAGTGGTCTGATAGAAATAAATTAAGCAAACAATATGGGGTTTATGATGGATATGATTCTTGAGATAAAAAATATTGATAATGGAAAATGGGAGTTCTTTCCAATTCTTACAGTAAGGAATAATAACTTCAGGGGAGGGCTTAAGACTACTATTCCTCTGGGTTATCCAATCGAGATGAGGTTTGTAAGCCTGAATGGATATTCAAACACCTCGATAGAAGGTGAGTTTTTAGGAAGGATAAACTCCATCCGACATTTAGACGAGTCAGGCTACTATCTCTTATGCGGAAAGGTAGTCAATGGACAGGATATATGGGAAAGATTATCTAAGGATCTTTTAAAATGATACTGTAGAGAATCTTTTTAATGTGAAAATTATATAGCCACTAAGACACAGGCACAAAGGAATAAAAAATAATTTTTTCTTTGAGTCTTCGAGTCTTTGAGGCAGGTTTTTGTTTTTATTAACTTGTTTTTAAACAACAAATTTATTAATATATCTAAATGTAGCGCCGACCTTTATGGTCGGCTGAAAGCGGGGGATAAACCCCCACGTTACAATTCTATTAAATCACAAAAAATATACTATAGCGGGGGTAATTTATGTTTGTTATTATCGGTTTTGTTGTTGTAATTGCATCAGTTTTAGGCGGTTTTTTGCTGGAGGGCGGACCTATCATGGTCCTGATGCAATGGGTAGAGTTTATTATAATTGGAGGGACCGCAATAGGGACACTACTTATAGGAAACTCCCCGTCAAATATAAAAAAGATAATTTCAAATCTGACAAAGACAATGTCAGGCATAAAGATAAATGAAAATTCTTATATTGAGCTGCTAAAACTTTTATTTGAGGTTGCAAACATATATAAGAAAGAAGGGGCAATTGCACTTGAAAAACACATTGAAAATCCTGAAAAGAGCCCCCTATTGAAGAAATTCCCCGCATTTATATCAGACCATCATTCAGTTGAACTGCTATGTGATTCTCTCAGGATTATAGTGCTTGGCGGTGTCCCACCGCATGAACTTGAGGCGATGATTGATAGTACACTTGAAACCCACCATGAAGAAAACTCCCGCATACCAGGGGCAATTTCCAAGATTGCTGATGCCTTGCCAGGTATCGGAATAGTTGCTGCTGTCCTTGGTATTGTCATTACAATGCAGGCAATTGGAGGGCCACCTGAAGTGATTGGGCACAAGGTTGGCGCAGCACTGGTAGGGACATTTCTTGGAATACTCCTTTCCTATGGTTTTGTTCAGCCTATTGCGACAAATATTGAGATTCTTCTTGAGCATGAGGCAAGGTATATGTACTGCATAAAGGCAGGCGTTGTTGCCATTGCTAAAGATTTTTCACCAATGGTTGTAGTTGAAATTGCGAGAAAGCAAATCTATTCAGACGACCGTCCCACCTTTGCGGCTATTGATAAAATAACAAGACAGAAATAGATTGGACGCAGTGTTTTGTTATTCAACAACAATCTTATTTTTAAGTATCAAGATATAAGATGGATAAAAAAGAAAATAACCAGCCAGATTATTCTAAAGAAAATGTAAGGATAGTTGTTAAAAAGAAGAAGCATAAAAGCCATCATGGCGGTGCATGGAAGGTGGCATATGCTGATTTTGTAACTGCATTAATGGCACTCTTCATTGTCCTATGGCTAACCTCACAGAGTTCATCAATAAAGGCATATATAGGGCAGTATTTTACAGACCCTGGCAGTTATAAAACATCAAGCATAAAGGAATCAAAGATTGAGGCAAGGACATTTGCTCAAGGGAGTAAAAAATCTATTGACGAAATTATAAAAAATTTTGATGCAAGCCAGATAGGACTTATCAAGGCATTGCAGAAATTTAAGGATATAAAGCAGGATGCGATGGTTGATGTAACACCTGACGGGCTTGAAATTGAGTTTTCCGATACAGATAAAATAATTTTCTTTAAACCTGGGAGTGCTGATATTACAGATGATGCAAGGACAAAGATAATAAAAGCCTTTTCAGAGATACCAAAAATTACCTATCCAATAATTATTGAAGGGCATACAGATGCCGCACCGACAGGAAGAAATGACTATACAAACTGGGAACTCTCAGGTGACAGGGCAAATGCCTTAAGAAGGATAATTGAAGATATGAATGTGGGGAAGGTTGTTGAGGTTAAGGCGTATGGTGCCTCAAGGCTTTTAAAGACCGATTTCCCTTATGATGCATCAAACCGCAGAGTCAATTTCATTATTAAGATGTTCGGTGAATCAGGGCAGGTAGATAAGAAGCAGATAGAAGAGGAAAAGGGAGAGGAGAAAAATATTGAGCACGAAGAAAAAAAAGGAAGTCATTAGATTTGTATATAAAAAGGATAAGCATAAAGGTCATCATGGTGGTGCGTGGAAGGTAGCCTATGCAGACTTTGTAACTGCACTCATGGCACTCTTTATTGTCCTGTGGCTTACCTCACAAAGTAACCAGGTGAAAAGTGCGATCGCCGATTATTTTAAAGAGCCGGGAAAATATATGGGTGAAAAGATAAGTAAGTCCAAGGAAAGGGCAATAATCATTTCAAAGGGAGAAGGATCTCTTGAGAAGGTAACAAAGGATGAGCATTCTAAGAAGATGGATGTTATTATGGCTGTTCAGGAGTTCAGAAATGTGTTAAATAATATGAGGCTTGATTTTCTGGATGAAGGGATTAAGGTTGAGATGGCAGATACAAATCAGATGACATTTTTTGAAAAGGGGAGTGCCATGATTACAAAAGAGGCGGAGGCGAAGCTCAGAGAATCTCTAAAGAAAATGGGTGTCGTATCCTATCCGATGATTATTGAAGGACATACTGATGCCGCCCCGACAGAAAGGGAGGGTTATACAAACTGGGAATTGTCAATGGACAGGGCTAATGCATTAAGAAGGATAATAGAGGATATGAAGATTGCCGATGTCGTCGGGGTAAGGGCTTATGGCTCAACAAGGCTAAAAAATCTTGCATTGCCGTATGACCCTTCAAACAGGCGGGTCAATATCATTGTTCAGATACCAAAAAGCCAGCTCCATTATTTAAAGCAGAAATAATTTTATGAACAAAAACCTGATTAACCGCAGAGACGCAGAGGCACAAAGAAAAAATAAGTTTAAAAAACTCTGTGTCTCTGTGCCTCTGTGGCAAATTTTATAATTTCCCATACATGAATAGGAAAAATAGCATAATCGCTGTAAGCAGTGGAAAGGGAGGGGTGGGGAAAAGCATTATCAGTGCAAACCTTGCTATATCCCTATCACTTTCAAACAGGAAGGTTGTGCTTATTGATGCCAGTTTCGGGACATCAAATCAGCATGCAATATTCGGCATAAAATCCCCTCCATTAACCCTGAATGATTTTGTATCAAGGAATAAAGGCAGTCTGTGGGAAATCTTGATAGATACCGAGATTGAGAATCTTAAGCTTATCAGCAGTGCAGGGGATTCCCATATTTTAGCCAATATGCCTGCTCCCCTTAAAAAAAATCTCATAAAAAATATTCAGTCGCTGAATTTTGATTATGTAATCCTTGATTTATGTCCATCCATAAATTTTAATACAATTGATTTCTTTTTATCTGCAGATTCAAGCATTGTAATCACCACCCCTGAGATTACCTCTGTTACCAATACATACAGCTACATCAGAAATATAATTTATAAAATTTTGGAAAATACATTCAAGGACAATGAAAAAATAATAGAATTGATAAATTTCGCAAAAGACCCGCAGAACAATGAGCATATAAGGACAATAAAAGATTTGAGAGACAATATAGAATCATTTGAAAAAAATGCTTTAACTGCCTTTGATATGGCAATTAGAGGGTTTCAGCCATTATTGATTTTAAATATGATAAAGGATAGTGCTGACATAAATGTTGGAAATGATATGGTATCGCTTATCAACAAAAATCTAAATGTTAAAATTGACTACCTTGGGTATCTTGAAGACAGAGATGAGATTAGAAGCTCAATTGAGAATATGAAGCCCTTTGTTATCGGCTTTCCAACAGGTAAATCAGCGACACTTATTCATGATATCACAATAAGATTGATGGATTTATTGGGGGATGGATGGAATAAAGGATTCACTGATATTGTCCTGCCTGATGCAAAAATCTCTAAATTAGAAAACAGGCTTAAAGCAATAGAGAGTAAGGAATTGGAAATATCAAAAATAAAATTAAGTAATGAAGATAAACTGGCAAGGGGAGAAATTGAAAAAAGATATGAATCTGAAAGGATTGGTAAGTTTGAAGAATTGCAGAGAGAGTTAAATGAAAAAAGAGAAAATCTTGAGAGGGAATTAAAATTAGAGATAGATGATAGAAAAGCGGAAGGGGTTAAGCATCTGGAAGAAGAGCTCCATCAACATGAGGAAAGCCAAAGAGGGGATATTAATTCTAAATTGCTTGCCGAAGAGGAAAGGCTCAAAAGAGAGTTAGATGAGAAGATGAAGGTATATGAAAATGAAAAAATGGAATTAATCAACTCTGAAATTTTAAGAAAGAGGAATGAATCAGAATCTCTTCTTGAGGAGGAGAGGATAAAGGCAAGGGCAGATATTGAAAAATACGAAATTGAATTGAGAGAAGGATTGAATTTAAAAATTTCAGAAGAGGAGAAAAAGATAAGAGGTGATATAGAAGGACGTGTAAAAATAGAATTAGAGGAAAAAAGGGAGAATATTTTTGATGAGATTGAGCTTGAACGGGCAAAGAAATTAGAAGAGATTGATAATTTCATTAAAGATGAGAGAGAGGGCAGGTTAAACCAATTTGAATTAGAGTTGACAGGGCAGAAAGAAAAGAAGCTGGCAGAGTTTGATAATAGAATTAGAGAGGAGATGGAAAGGAAGGAAAAAGAATTTTCTGATGAGGTATCTGCTAAGAGGGCTGAGATTCATAAAGAGGTTGGGGAATATAGAAAAGATAGGTTTTCAAACATTGATTCAGAGATAGGAAAGGAGAAGTCTCTGAGATTAACCTCATTTCAGCAGAAGATGGAAAATGCCGAAAGGGAGGTTATGTTTGATATAGAAAAGAGATTATCAAGTGAAGAAGTGAAAATGAGAGGACTCCTTGAAGATAAGATAAAGGAAGAAGATAGAAAAAGGATGGAGATTTTGGATGAGATTATGGCTATGGAGAGGAAGAGCAGGTTTGAATTGATACATAAAGAAATTGATAAAAAGAAGAAAGAATTGGAAATAGGTTTAATTAAGGACTTGGAGATTGAAAGAAAGAATATACTTAAAAGGATAGAGGATGAGATAGAAAAGGAAAAGACAAATAGGGTTCATATTGTTCAACAGGAGGTAGAGATTCTTTTAGTTGATAAATTAAAGGAAATAGATTTAAGGATAAAAGAAGAAAATGTCAGGTTGAGTGAGTCATTGAATATAAGGCTGATGGCGGAAGAAGTTGAAAGAAGAAATAAACTTGATTTAGAGATTTCTGAGGAGAGGGAAAAGATAGTAAATGAGATAAGAAACCTCTTAAACAGGGAGAGAGATGAAACATTAAAGAGGCTTCATGCTGAAATGACTGAGGAAAAGGAGAAAAGGTATAGGAATTTTGAGAATGAAATTAAGGATGAGAGGGAGAGAAGAATAAAGAAGCTTGATTTATTCTTAAATGAGGAGATGGAAAGGAAAAAAAGATTTATAGAGATTGAACTGGAAAATGGAAGGATTGAGCTTGTCAAGAATATAGAGATGGAAATAGCAGAAGAAAAGCTGAAGAAAATGCGGATGATGAATACTGAATTGGAAGATGAGGAGAGAAAGAGAAATCAGGCGATGAAGACCTATTATGAGCAGGAGATGGGAAAGCGGAGGGAATGGCTGAATTTTGAGATTGAAAAAGAGAGGATAGAGTTAAAACAGAAGATGGAAGATGAGATTGCTGAGGAAAAAAAGAGGAGGATAAAGGCAATTGAATCTGATAAAACTGTCAATCTTAATTCAACACAGAAGATAGAAGACGATTTGACTATAAACTGAGTTTTCCTTTACCCATATTCCCCCAAGAACAAAAACCTAATTTAACCACAGAGGATACAGAGGTCACAGAGAAAGGCAAAAACAAAAAAGATTAAGGAGAAAGGGAGAAGATGGAGATATGAAGAAAATTTAAACAGGGATATACAAGATAAACAAGATAAGATATAAATCCTGAACATCCTGTACATCCCTGTTAAATCATTTTTTGTCTTCTCTTTTCTTATTCTCCATTTCTCCTTATTGTTTTCCTCTGTGTCTCCGTGCCTCTGTGGCAAAATTTTATAATTTACTTAACAGTGAAAAAAAATATACTGTATCTGATAAATACTCCCGATATTAAGGGTGGTGGAGAGATAAGCCTCCTTAACTTATTAAAAAAAATAGATAAGAAGATTTATAATCCTGTTGCAGCATGCCCGTCAGAAGGGAGTATGAGTTTGGCAATAAGGGATATGAATATTGATGTAGAGATTGTTTCCATGAGACGGCTGAGATACTTAAATTTATATTCTCTTATCACAGGCGTTTTGAAATTGATACGGATTATAAATGCACATAAAATTGATGTTATACATGCCAATGGTTCAAGGTGTATGATATACGGCGGCATAGCAGGAAAAATCAAAAGAATTCCTGTAATATGGCATGTCAGAATCGTTGAAAAGGATAATTTGTTGGACAGAATCCTTTCTATCTTAGCAAACAGAATAATAGTTATATCAAATTCTGTGAGAGATAGATTCAACTGGCTTAAAAAAAAGGAAAAAATCAGTGTTATATATAACGGTATAGATATTGATGATTTCATACGAGATATTAATGTTGATAAAGCAAGAAAAGAATTGTCAATAGCTGAAACAGAAATTGTTATAGGGACTGTGGGTCAATTAATCCCGATGAAGGGGCATAGATATTTTATAGAGGCAGCTAAGATTGTTTTTGAGAAGATTAAAAATGTGAAATTTATAATCGCAGGTAGTAATCAGGGAAATAATAGCCATGAAATGGAATTTAAAAATATGGTCAAGAATTATGGTCTTGAGGATAAAATCATTTTTACAGGATATCGGAAGGATATTAAGAATATAATAGCCTTAATGGATATATTTGTATTTTCAGCGATAGGGGAGGGGTTTGGAAGGGTATTAATAGAGGCAATGGCTCTGCAAAAGCCAATTGTAGCAGCAAATAGCGGCGGTATCCCGGAGATTGTTGTAGATGGAAAAACAGGTTTATTGGTTCCAGAGAAAGACCCACAGTCAATAGCATCGGCAGTTATCAGGTTTATAAATGAAAAGGATACCAGAGAGAGAATAGGGATGGCAGGAAGAAAAAGGGTAGAAGAGATGTTTACAATTGAAAGACATACAAGAGAGATAGAAAACCTGTATTCAGAGGTGTTAAAAGGCTGAGGGCTCAGGTTTTTATTGTCATTCCCACGAAAGTGGGAATCCATAAAAAATAGATTCCTGCCTCCGCAGGAATGACATAGGACATAGTTAAAAATATTACTTAATCTTTCCGCACTGTCCGTTTACACAGAATGCCGCATATCCTGTGTGACAGGTCTTACAGGTACCCGCAGACAGTGGCCCATCGTTAGCAGTAATATCTTTACCATCTTCACTGAATACCCCATATGTCACTGATCCGCCTTTATGTGCTGTAACAAAAAGCACCTTCATATCCTTTAGATGTAAAATCATGTTGCTGCCATCTTTGAATTTTCCATTCCTTGCTTTATATGCATCCATTACAGCAGGATTAACTAAAACAGCTACCTTGCCAGGTCCTCCCTGCTTTACGCCGCAGTATGTTGAAACAGTCTCCTGATAGATAGGAGGAAGCTTACTTACATCTGCATTACAATCAGGTAATGCACCTATTCCAGTTAATGTCGTAGAAACGCTTGTCCATTTCTGCCAGTCTGAAGGGAAGGAGGCATCGGAAGCTGCCTCTGATGAGATATAAGAAAAGATTATACTGATTGATACTGATAAGGCTAATACAAAAACTTTACTTTTCATAAATTATCCTCCTTTTTAAAAGGTCATACAATTTATCTTATACAAATATACTTTTCCCTAATCCATATCTCACCCCCTTTTATTTTAAAATTATGCCTTAAAGTGTCCTACCATCTCCTTAAGAGTTTCGGATATCTTAGTAAGTTTCTCGGATGATTCTGAAATCATATTCATGCCTTCTTTAACCTTTTTGGTTGATTCAAAGGCGTTTTGCGTATTCTGTGAAATCTCTTCTGTTGCAGAGGATTGTTCTTCCATAGCTGTGGCTATACGGGTAACTGTTTCAGCAATCTCATTAACGAGGCGGTTAATATCATTAAGTGTGTTTCCTGCATTTTGCGCCTGGGTTACAAGGGTATCAACATTTTTCTTTCCTTCATGCATAGAGATTACAGCCTTATTTGTATCCCCCTGAATAGTAGTAATTGTTGTATTAATCTCTTTTGTTGCCTTTGTAGTTCTTTCGGCAAGCTTTCTCACCTCATCTGCAACTACTGCAAAGCCACGCCCATGCTCTCCTGCCCTCGCAGCCTCAATTGCTGCGTTTAATGCAAGGAGATTTGTCTGGTCTGCTATATCGTCTATTACTGAAATAATCTCTCCAATCTCTTCAGACCTCTTTCCAAGCTGTTCAACCATCCCTGCATTATTGCTCACATCTTTAGCTATTACATCCATTCCTGCAATTGTATCCATTATTACCTTTGAGCCTTTGCTCACACTTTCTTTTATATTTTCTGAGGATTTTGCCGCATTACTGCTGTTCTTTGCTATTTCTACTCCTGTTGCAGAGCTTTCTTCCACAGAGGTGGCGACCCTCTCCATCTGTCCGCTCTGCTCATTTACAATATTCATAACCTTTGCCGATTCACTTGAAAATGTCAGTGAATGATTTCTAATCTGGTCTGAATTGATTGATATATCCTTTACCATCTTACATATCTTTTCAACAAATTCATTAAAGTGGTCGGCGAGAGACCCAATCTCGTTTCTGGATTGAATTCTAACTTTGGAAGATAAATCAAGGGATTCTGTTATTTGTGAAATCTGCTCTGCAACTGTAACAATTGGCTTAGCTATACGACCACCTACAAATGTGGCAATTACTGTAGAGCCAATCAGGACGAGAAAAGCGACAAATAATACATTCGTCAGAACCTCATACCATGTCCCCTCTAAAGCCTTAGCGGAAAAGACTGCATAGACATTACCGCCATTTTTAATGTTCAAATCTTTTTTGATATGGAGGAGATAATTATTTTTATCAAAGAAATAGTCTTTTCCTTTAATATCACCCTCTTTTTCTGTAATAGAATCTTTTGCCAGACCTTCTTTTAGATAATTGTATTCAATCTTTGCAGGAGGGATTTCGTCTGAAAACTCTGTCTTAGGACTTCCGGCACTCATGCCTGACATCTTCAGATAGAGTAAATCGCTATTTGCCTTATAAAGGTCTTCTGCAGTTTTATTTTTTAAGTTCATCAGATTTCCGCCGTCAATATTCCTTGCTGCGAGGGAAATGACAGGCTGGAGGGCTATCAGACTCTTGTCTATTATCTGATGCTCCCGTAAATTTACCTCCCTGAAATATTGAGAAGTTCCCATGCTAATCAGGGATAGCATTACAACGGATTGTATTGCAATCTGAACACTCATGCGGATGCTTTTTATTTTCATAAACCTCCTCCCTGCGATTTTTGTTTAATTGAATGTATAAGGAAATTATAAACCCCTATTATCAAGATAATTGGCTCAAACACTACATTAAAAGGATATAAATGTCAATCCCTAAAATGGGTGATATTGACTTTTGTTAATTTTGCAGCCAGTTTTACTGCCTCAATCAGGCTTGAAGGGTCAGCAAGATTTTTTCCTGCAATATCGTAAGCAGTTCCATGGTCAACTGATGTGCGGATGAATGGTAAGCCAAGCGTGATATTCACAGCCTTTCCAAAGGCAGACATCTTTATTGGTATTAGCCCCTGGTCGTGATACATGACAACTATTGCATCAAAATTTGCCCTTTTTGAGGGTGTAAAGAGGGTATCAGCAGGGAAGGGTCCATTAACATCTATTCCTTCTGACCTTGCATCGTTAATAGCAGGCATGATTATCTTTATCTCTTCATCACCAAAGATACCGCCTTCACCTCCATGAGGGTTAAGTGCTGAAACCCCTATCCTTGGATTTAAAAACCCCCATGATTTTAAAGCAGAGTCTGTAAGTCTTATAGCCTTTAGGATTTTCTTTCTGGTTATCAGACGGCTTACATTTTTTACAGCGGTGTGTGTTGTTACAAGCACAACTCTTATCCTTTTACCGGTAAGCATCATGGCATAATTCTTTGTATCTGTAAGTTCTGCAAGCATCTCTGTATGACCGGGATATTTATATCCAGCCATGTGTATTGCCTCTTTATTTATTGGTGCAGTTACAATTGCATCAGCTTTTTTATCCTTTGCCAGACTTACTGCTGATTTTATATACTCCACTGCTGCCTTGCCACTAACACGGGTAGGTCTGCCGATGATAAATTTTTTGGGAATATTTTTAAAATCAATGATAGTGATATTTGAGGGAAGGGGAGAGATGTTAAGAGAATCTGCAGTCTTTTTTAAGAATTTTTTATCACCTATTATTATGGGAATAGAGTATTTAAAAATCTCTCTTTTTTCTAATGCCTTAAGTATAATCTCCGCGCCTATACCGGCAGGGTCCCCCATCGTAATGGCAATAACAGGCAGGTTTTTCATTCTAAAAGTGTCATAGTGTCAGAGTATCAGAGTGTCAGAGTATATAAATTGCTGTTGCCTTGATATTTTGACACTTTGACACTTTGACACTGATTTGGGTCAGGCAATTTCTTTTTTAAAGGAGCAATCTTTATTGCCGCATATTATTTCTGTCTCTCCGCCCTTTGCTCTCTTCTCTATCAGGTATGGATAGCTGCACTGTGGACATTTTTCTGGAATTGGCTTATTCCATGATGCGAATTTACAGTTAGGATAATTACTGCAGCTATAAAATATTTTCCCTTTTTTTGTCCTTCTCTCTACAAGGAACCCATTACATCCATCTTGAGGGCATGATACGCCAAGGCTTATAGGCTTAGTAAATTTACATTCAGGATATTTGGTACAGGCAAGAAATTTTCCGTATCTTCCAATCTTTATCTGTAATGGTGCCCCACATTTATCACATTTTTCATTTGTAATTTCAGGTAATTTCTCAGAGCCGCCCTCTTTTTCACCTTCACCTTTAAGTGGTCGGGTGCTTTTACAGTTAGGATAGTCTGAACATGCAAGGAATCTCCCGAATCTGCCCCATTTGATGACCATATTTTTGCCGCATTTGTCACAGACCTCTGAAGTCAATTCCACCTCTTTTTTTATATCCCTCATCTTTGTCTCAGCCAGTGTGAGGTCTGAGGAAAATGGCTTGTAAAAATCATTGAGTGCATCAATCCATCCCTTTTTTCCCTCTTCAATCTGGTCTAATTCCTCTTCCATATTTGCAGTGAATTTAACATCTAATATCTTTGGGAAATTTTCTACGAGGAGGTCTGATATCAATGAGCCGAGGATGGTAGGATGGAGTCTCCTCTCCTTTATCTCAACATAATCCCTTTGAAGTATTGTGCTGATTATTGCTGCGTATGTGCTTGGCCTTCCAATCCCCTTATCTTCCAACTCCTTTATGAGATTTGCCTCTGTGTATCTTGGCGGAGGTTGTGTCCAGTGCTGTTCAGGTATTATCATTATCAACTCAACCATATCTCCTGTCTTTAATGGCGGTAATATGCCTTCTTTTTCACCCTGCTCTGATTCGGAGGTGGTTTCAATTGTTTCTTCATATACCTTTAAAAAACCAGGAAACCTTATAATAGAACCTGTAGCCCTAAAGGTGTAGTTTTTTGCTTCTACATCAACTGAGGTTGAATCAAGGATGGCAGGATTCATCTGACAGGCAACAAACCTATTCCAGATAAGCTCGTAGAGATTAGCCTCATCCTTTTCAAGATATTTTTTTATGACAGACGGCTCTCTTAAAACCGATGTAGGCCTGATTGCCTCATGTGCCTCCTGTGCGGTCTTTTTACTTTTATAATAATTTGGTGTATCAGGAAGGAAATCTTTACCGTATCTGTCAGCAACAAAATTCCTTGTTTCATTTACAGCCTCAGATGACATATTGAATGAATCGGTCCTCATGTAGGTTATTAACCCTACCTGCCCCTCATCTCCTATCTGAAGCCCTTCATAGAGTCTTTGGGCTATCATCATGGTCTTTTTTGCAGAGAACCTTAGTTTTCGTGATGCCTCCTGCTGAAGGGTGCTTGTTATGAATGGCGGGATAGGATTCTTTTTCTTTTCCTTCTTCTGGACATTGGTGACTTTATATGCTGCACCTTCCAGTTCGGAGAGGATAGACTTCGCCTCAGATTCATTTTTTATCTCAGCCTTATTTGCCCCTATGCGGTGAAGTCTTGCCTCAAACGGTAAATCTTCGGCAGTTTTTAGATTTGCAGTTATAGACCAATATTCCTCTTTTATAAATGAATTTATCTCCTTCTCTCTCTCGCAAATCAGGCGGAGGGCAACAGATTGAACCCTCCCTGCAGACAACCCCCTTCTTACCTTTTTCCATAATATGGGGCTTATCTTATAACCAACGAGTCGGTCAAGGATTCTCCTTGCCTGTTGGGCATAAACCTTGTTTTCATCAATTGCAAGTGGATTCTCAATTGCCTTTCTTACGGCATTTTTTGTAATCTCATGAAACAGGACGCGGTATATCTTACGGCCCTTCTTCTTGCTGAGTTCATCGTCATTCAATTCATTTGCAATATGCCATGCGATTGCCTCTCCCTCCCTGTCAGGGTCAGGCCCGAGATAGATAGTATCAACCTTTTTTGCTGCAGCCCTTAATTCCTGGAGTATTTTTCCCTTGCCGCGGATTGTGATATATTCGGGCTCAAAATTCTTTTCTATATTCACACCGAGTTTTTTCTGGGGGAGGTCTTTTATATGGCCTACAGATGCCTTTACAAGAAAGCTGTCTCCAAGAAATTTTTTTAATGTAGATGCCTTTGCAGGCGATTCAACTATTAATAATGATTTTGACATAAAATTTTTTTGACAGGATTAACAGGATTTACAAGTTTTTATCCTTTTTCTTTTTCCTGTGTATCCTGTCTAATTCTTTAATTTACTGACAACTCCCACTCATCATTGAAGAGCCTGTTAATATCATCTCCCCACTCTGCCCCTGAACGGTTCATCATAACCAGAGCTGCAATAGATTTTATTTCATCTATTCCCACTTCTCCATCTGTAAAATATTGTGCCCTTTCAATTATCTCCTCCTGCAATTCACTGTCTATAAAACCAAGCTCCTTTAATCTAATAAGGAAGCCGTATGCCTCTTTGTTAAGGCTGATTTTTTCATCATGACTCAGTATCCTTATATTATTTGATTCGTTTATTGACTTCCTTAAAGGTGATCTTACCTTTTGTTCTCCGGCAATATCTCTAATCCATAAAAAGGCTGTATTGATTTCTTCCATGTTGTACCCCTCAGAGAGGAGGTATTCTAAAATCTCCTTCTCGTCATGAACCATATTCTTGCTCATTAACATATGTCTCACAATAATTTCTATTATGCTGAAAACTCTTTCTTTCATTTTAACTTTAACTCCTTATAAACATCTTGCCTGATAATTGTCTTACCAGACCCTTTAACTCTAACTTTACAAGTATACCTGAAACAACACTTACAGGCAAATTGCTATGCTCTACTATAGTGTCAATATGCCGTGACTCTGTATCTATGAGAGAAAATATGTGCTTCTCGTCACCCACCAAATTATAATCTTCTTTAATTTCTTTTTCAGGTAATTTCAAAAAGGAGCGGACATCAGAGGGGAATTCATCAATTATATCTTCTGCGCCTTCCACTAATTTTGCCCCGCTCTTTATTAAGCGATTTGTCCCCCTGCTTTTGGGTGAATTAATACTACCGGGGATGGCAAAAACCTCTCTTCCCTGCTCAATTGCATGCCTCGCTGTTATCAGTGAGCCGCTCTTTTCTGCTGCTTCAACAATAAGGGTCCCGAGGGATAGGCCGCTTATAATTCTGTTTCTCTGGGGGAAATTCATTTTGTCAGGCCTTGCAGACATTGGAAATTCTGAAATAACTGCACCATGACTGATAATCTCATCCATGAGTTTAAAATTCTCAGGCGGATATATGACATTTAAACCGCAGCCTAAAACAGCAATAGTCCTGCCTCCCCCTGCAATGGCAGATTTATGAGCTATGCTGTCAATCCCCCTTGCCATACCACTGATAATAGTAACGCCTCTCACTGACAACTCCATACTTATCTTTTCTGTGGCCAATTTGCCGTAAGTTGTTGGTGAGCGTGAACCTACTATAGCCACAGCAATAGTATCATTTTCCATTATCTTTCCCTTTATATAAATGACATGGGGCGGGTCATAGATTGTTTTAAGGCTGGATGGATATTCGCTTTCATCTATTGTTAATATGCCAACTCCGGATTTTTCAATCCGGTTTAATTCATCTTTTATTTCTTCGTCCATTCTAAAAGACTTTATGGAATTCGCCGTCTTTTCTCTTATGCCGTCAACCTCCATTAACTCCTTCTTTGATGCAGAAAAGACCTTTTCAGGATTGTCAAAATGGGTGATAAGTTTTTGATAGGTTATACTTCCTATCCCATCAACCATATTTAATGCTATCCAGAAAGATTTATTGTCCATCTTTTTAAAGTTACAAGTTTCAAGTTGAAATCCTTTTAAACCTGCATCTTGTAACTTGCATCTTGCAACTTCCTACGGGTAGAGTCCCCTGATGAGCATTGCATCGGCAATCTTTTTTATCCCCATCATTAGGGCGGCAGTCCTATGGTCTACCTTTTCCTTTTCAGTGAGTATCATCATATTATTAAATGCACTTACAATAATATCCTTTAATTTTTCATTAATCTCCTTTTCCTTCCAGAAAAAGTTTTGCAAATCCTGAACCCATTCAAAATATGAAACTGTTACACCTCCTGAATTTGCCAGTATATCGGGGATAAGGAATATACCTTTATCTTTCAAAATCTGGTCGGCCTCAGGTGTAGTAGGACCATTTGCCCCTTCCGCAAGTATTTTGCATTTTATCCTTTTTGCGTTGTCTCCATCTATCTGGGCTGAGAGGGCAGCAGGAATCAATATGTCACATTCCAGTTCTAAGAGTTCCTTATTCGTGATTTTATCACCGAGCTTACTATCGGATAAAATTTGTTCTCTTTTTGAAAATTCATATAACTCGTTTATATCAAGTCCGCTTTTATTGTATATACCACCTTTTGAATTGCTTACAGCTATTATTTTACAGCCCATGTCGTATAAAATCTTTGCGGCTACATATCCGACATTTCCAAAGCCCTGAACAACCACCTTTGCACCATTTAAATTAATATTTATTCTTTTTGCTGCCTCCATGGTTACATAGACGACACCCCTCCCTGTAGCCTCATTTCTGCCGAGTGAGCCGCCGATATTGACAGGTTTTCCTGTTGCAATCCCTGGAACCGAATAACCCACCTGCATACTGTAGGTATCCATCAGCCATGCCATTGTCTGTTCACTCGTTCCTACATCAGGTCCTGGAATATCCCTGTCTGGTCCTATTAGTGGAAATATCTCTGTTGTATATCTTCTTGTCAGTCTCTGAAGCTCTCCCCTTGACATCTCTTTCGGATTACACCTTATCCCCCCCTTTGCACCCCCGAGTGGCAGTCCTATGACGGCACTTTTCCATGACATCCACATTGCAAGGGCACTGACCTCGCCGAGGTTTACATCTTCATGGTATCTTGTCCCCCCTTTAGC